>DASXLN010000338.1:0-1758 GCA_036496165.1 Gaiellaceae bacterium
CGGAAGCGGTCGGTCTCGACGACGCGCGGATCCGCCGAGCCGCCGCAGACGATCACCTTCGGGCGAGACTCCTGCGCGAGGCGCAGCACCTCGTCGTAATCGACGGTCATCGTGTCGCGAGAGACGCCGTAGTGGACGACGGTGTAGAGCCGGCCCGAGAAGTTCACCTTGTGGCCGTGCGTCAGGTGGCCGCCCTGGTCGAGCCGCAGCGCCAGCAGCGTGTCGCCGGGCTCCATCGTCGCCGCGTACACCGCCATGTTCGTCTGCGCGCCCGCGTGCGGCTGGACGTTCGCGTGCTCGGCGCCGAACAGCTCCTTCGCGCGGTCGATCGCGAGCTCCTCGATCTCGTCGACCACCTCGCAGCCGCCGTAGTAGCGCCGCCCCGGATAGCCCTCGGCGTACTTGTTCGTCGGCACCGACCCGACCGCCTCGAAGATCGCCGGCCAGGTGAAGTTCTCGGAGGCGATGAGCTCCAGCTGGCCCCGCTCCCGCTCCAGCTCCTTCGTCAGCAGACCGGCGACCTCAGGGTCGACGTCGTTCAGGCCGATAGAGGTGAGGTGCTGGAAGGTCAGCTCAGTCGTCGCCACGCCCGGGGATGGTACTCGGGCGGGCTGCTGCTCCTCGCCGCCCTCGCCGCGGCGTTCGCCGCCGCGCCCGCATTCGCGGGCCCGAACCTCTTCGTCGGCGTGGCCGAGGACGGCGCGGTCTGGGGCGATCCGGGGCCGCAGATGGGCATGGCGCAGCAGGCGGGCTTCGACTCCGTCCGGATGACGGCCCAGTGGGTGTCCGGGAACACGAAGCTCGACCCGGTCATCGCCGCGAAGCTGCGGAACGCCGTCCTCGCGGCCGAGGCGCGCGGCCTTCGCCCCGTGGTCTCGATCTACAACGTCAACTCCGTCCAGGCGCCGGAGGATCCCATCCTCCAGTCGGAGTTCGCCCAGTTCGCGCAGGACGTCGTCCTCACGCTCCCGAGCGTGACGACGTTCGTCGTCGGCAACGAGCCGAACTCGTCGTACTACTGGCAGCCGCAGTTCGATACGCGCGGCGCCGACATCGCCGCGACCGCGTACGAGACGATGCTCGCGGACACCTACGACTCGATCAAGGCCGTCCGACCCGAGGTGACCGTCATCGGCGGCGCGCTCGACTCGATGGGAACCGACAACCCGAAGGCGCGCCCCTCCCACTCCCCGCTCGTCTTCATCCGGGACATGGGCCGCGCGTACCGCGCGAGCAAGCGCACGCGCCCGATCATGGACATCTTCGACGAGCACATCTACGAGGACAACTCGTCGCTGCCGCCGAGCATGACGCATCCGAGCTCGACGACGCTCGCCGAGGCCGATTACCCGCGTCTCGTGGCGTCGCTCGGCCAGGCGTTCGACGGAACGGCGCAGGCCGGCTCGAGCCTGCCGATCGTGTACGGCGAGTACGGCGTCGAGTCCGTGATCCCGCCGGCCGAGGCAGGCAACTACACCGGGCACGAGAGCGCAGCCGCCAAGCCGGTCGACGAGGCGACGCAGGCCGCGTACTACGTCCAGGCGCTGAAGCTCGCGATGTGCCAGCCGAACGTCGTCGGGATCATGCTCTTCCACGTCGAGGACGAGAGCGGCTTCCCCGGCTGGCAGTCGGGTCTCTTCTTCGCGGACGGAACGGCGAAGTCGTCGCTCGGCGCCGTGCACGACGCGGCCGCCGCTGCGCGCGGAGGGACGCTGACCTCGTGCCCCGACGCGACCGCGCCGGTCGTGACGCTCGGGC
>DASXLN010000339.1:0-3564 GCA_036496165.1 Gaiellaceae bacterium
GCCGAACCTCGACCAGCTGAAGCCGAAGCAGCCGATCGTCGTCCATCAGGTGACGAACGGCGGCGCGGTGATGCCGGCGTTCAAGGGCAAGCTCAGCTCGGCCCAGATCCAGGCCGTCGCGACCTACGTCGCCACGAACGCCGGCAAGTAACTCCCGGCTCAGCCTCGTCTGACGGGGATCGTCACGCGGCTGCGGACGCGCTCCGCCAGCTCGTCGTCGCCGACGACGAGGATCTCGTCCGCGCCGAAGAGCCGCAGCGCGTCGTCGACCGCCTGCGCCGGGTCGTCGGCGCCAACCTCGCCGCGCGCGTTCGGGATTCGTGCGGCGAGCTGGGCCGCCGTCCGCTCCGCATCCGCGCGCCGGCCGTCGACGTCGCCGGTGAGCGACTCGACCTTCGAGGCGAGCGCGGGCACGACGACGACCACCTCGGTCGCGCCGTTGCCGACCGCGACCGACTGCGTCCCGGGCGCGGCGATCACGAGGATCCGGTGCGTCCCCGGCGGCGTGTCGGCCGTGAGTCGCGGCGGCGGCTCGCCTGCGCCCGGGACGGGCTCGTCCTTCAGCCACCAGCCGATGCCGACGACGGCGAGGACGGCAGCGGCGACGCCCAGCCACGTGTTGATGGAGGCCGCGCCGACGATCACGAGCGCGCCGACGATGACGGCGATCAGGAACCTGAAGGCTTCGGCTTCGCTGCGGAGCGGATTCCTCATCGCTCCCTCTTACCCGCGATCAGAGGATGTAGACCGTCAGGTAGACGATGATCCACATGACGTCGACGAAGTGCCAATAGATCCCGCCGATCTCGACGCCGTGGTGGTGCTCGGCGGAGAAATGGCCTCGGAAGGCCCGGATCGTCATGAACAGGAGGATCGAGAGGCCGACGAAGACGTGCGCGCCGTGCAGGCCGGTCAGGCAGAAGAAGATCGTGGCGAACGCTCCGTCGGTCGTGTTGAAGCCGATGCGCGAGTACTCGATCGCCTGCGTGATGAGGAACGTCAGGCCCATGAGGAACGTCAGCAGCAGGCCGGCGCGCAGCCCCCAGACGTTGCCACGCTTGATCGACTGGAGCGCCCAGTGCACGGTGAAGCTCGACGTGACGAGGATGCATGTGTTGATGAACGCGACGTAGATCGGCAGGTGGTACGGCGGCGTCGGCCAGGCCACGCCGTTGACGACGCGGATGAAGAAGTACGCCGTGAAGAACGAGCCGAAGAGCATGATCTCCGACGCGATGAAGAGGAACATCCCGAGAACGCCCGGCGTGATCCGCGAGCTGTAGTGCGGGGCGGGCGGCCCGTGATGCTCGATGTGCTCGGCGTGCGTGGCCATTACGCGGTCACCGCCGCCGGAGTGTCGACCTCGACGTGGTCGACCGGAAGCTTCGTGTCGTTGCGCAGCCGCTCGACGAGGTCGCGGCGCAGCCAACCCGACCGGGCGCGCGGGAACGTCGAGACGACGATCTCGTCCACCCGCTCGTCCTCGGTCGCCTGCACGACTGCCGTGTACGGGTCGGGATGCGAGATCTGCCCGTGGACTTCGAGGCCGCTCGCCCGCAGGCGCGTGACGGCGCGCAGCAGGCGCTTCTCCGCCTCCTCGTAGGAGCCGGCGCCCTCGCCCTGCGGCGAGATGATGAGGAAGCTCGCAGGGCCGGTTTGCGCACGCTCGCGGATGCGCTCCAGGAGCGCGTCCCCGAGCACGGTCTGGTTCGCGACGACGAGGACGTTCGCCGGCCCGTGTTCCTCGTGCAGGTCGACGACGAGGTGCTCGAACGGGATGGAGCCCGCGACCTTGCGCATCTGCTCGACGGCGTTGCGCCGGAGCCAGCCCGATTTCTGCTGCGGGTGCGTCGACACGATGATCTCGTCCGGCTCGAGCTGGTCGATCGCGTCGCGGAGCGCCGCGACCGGATCCGTCTCGACGACGACGCCGGAGGCGGGGATGCCGTGGCGCCGTAGGAGGTCGAGGGTCTTGTCGAGGCGCCGCCGGGCCGCAGCCTTCCGCGTGTCGTAGTAGACGACGTAGCCCTGGCGCGGCTGGTTCACCGGAGCGACGACCGTGACCTGGACCGCGCCGCCGGCGCGCGCCTCGATCAGCTCCACGAGCTTCTGGGAGACGATCGTCTCGTTCGCGACGACGACGATGTGCCGGGACTCCTCGCTCACGTCACCACCTCCTCGACCTCGTGCGCGGGCGAGGGGGCGAGAACCGCATGCTGCGCGCCGGGGACGCCGTACTCGTACGGCGAGCCGACGACCTGCGGGATCTCGTCGAAGTTGAAGATCGGCGGCGGCGACGTGACCTGCCACTCGAGCGTCAGCGCGCGCCACGGGTTGGACGGCGCGATCGGCCCGTTCCTCCAGCTCGTGATCACGTTGTAGAGGAACACGAGCACCGACGCGCCGAGACCGAACGACGCGATCGAGATGAACATGTTGAGGTTCGCGAACTTCGGCGCGTAGACAGCGACGCGACGCGGCATCCCTTCCGTCCCGAGGAGATGCATCGGGAAGAACGTCAGGTTGAAGCCGACGAACGTCAGCCAGAAGTGCAGCTTCCCGAGCCGCTCGTCGTACATACGGCCGGTCATCTTCGGATACCAGTAGTAGATGCCGGCGAAGATCGTGAACACCGATCCGCCGAACAGCACGTAGTGCAGGTGCGCGACGACGAAGTACGTGTCGGTGACGTGGATGTCGATCGGGACGGCGCCGAGCATGACGCCAGAGAGGCCGCCGATGACGAACATCGACAGGAAGCCGAGCGCAAAGAGCATGGGCGTGTTGAAGTGCAACTTCCCTTCCCACATCGTCGCGAGCCAGCTGAAGATCTTGATCCCGGTCGGTATCGCGATCAGCAGCGTCGTCACCATCATCGGGACGCGCAGCCACGACGACATGCCGCTCGTGAACATGTGGTGCGCCCACACCGAGAAGCCGAGGACGACGATCGCCATCAGCGAGAGCGCCATCAACCGGTAGCCGAAGATCGGCTTCCGGCTGAACACGGATATGACCTCGCTCATGATCCCGAAGCCAGGCAACATCATGATGTACACCGCCGGGTGTGAGTAGAACCAGAAGATGTGCTGGTAGCCCAGCGGATAGCCGCCGTGATTCGGGTCGAAGAACGCGGTGTGCATCACGTGGTCGAACATCGAGAAGAACTGCGAGCCGGCGATGAACGGCGTCGCGATCACGACGAGCAATGACGTCGTGAAGTTCGCCCAGACGAGCAGCGGCATGCGCCAGAACGTGAGGCCCGGCGCGCGCATGGTGATGATCGTGACCAGGAAGTTGAGCGCGGTCATGATCGACGAGGCTCCCGCCCACTGCACGCCCTGGTTGAAGAAGACGGCACCGAGCGGCTGGTGGTCGGAGCAGAGCGGCGCATAGCCGGTCCATCCGCATGCGAACGCGCCACCGGGAACGAGGAACGACGAGAGCATCATGATCCCGGCGATCGGCAGGAGCCAGAACGACAGGGCATTGAGCCGCGGGAACGCCATGTCGGGTGCGCCGAGCATGAGCGGAACGACGAAGTTGGCGAGCCCGGCGAACGCG
>DASXLN010000340.1:0-4812 GCA_036496165.1 Gaiellaceae bacterium
GCGCGCGAGGCGCTGCACCTGATCGAGCTCCGCTCCGGACGCGAGGGCCACCCCTCGTATCGAGCCGTCGCGCACGAGATGCGCCGCGCGATCGCCGAGGTGCACCCGAACGTCGCCGCCGCGATGTCGTTCGTGGACGACTCGACGGAGGAGCGCCTCGAGCGCCTCCTCTCCGAGATGCGGAACGAGCCCCGGGGCTAGACCGGGCGGAGCACGACTTTGCCCGGCGTACGGCTGTCGGGCGACTGCTTCGTCACGACCCAGCTGTCGCCGTGGCGGAGGCGGTACGGCGCGTTCAGCTGCACGACCGTCGCCCGGCCGGCGGCGACCTTGAACGATCCGCACGGCGCGTACGGCTTGCCGTTGCGCATGAGGTACACCTCGTAGTACCAGTGCCCCTTCAGCGTCGGCAGGCCCTTGACGGAGAGGTTCATCGGCCAGTTCCCGGCCGCGTCGTGCGGCTCGATCTGGAGCGAGGCGAACGCGCTCGGCGCAGCCGGCGTCCCGGTGAGCTTCAGCACGTGCCCGGTCGTGCCGCCGCCGCCGTTGTTCGCGCTGATGTAGCCGGCGAGGAACGCGAGCGCGATGATCGAGATCGCCGCGGCGAGCAGCATGACGCGCCGGCGGACCGGCCGTGTGCGCCGCCCCATCGTCATCCCGAGCGTCGGCGCCTCGATCGTCGGCGAGATCTCCGGCGGCGGCCCGGCCTGCACGAGCAGTGTGTGGACGTTGCGCAGGCGAGCGCGTTCCGCGCCCTCGACGTCGGCGCCGATCAGCTGGTCGAAGTCGGGCGGCTGCGTCATGCCAGCTCTCCCTCCAACACGTCTGCGAGGTGTGCGAGCGCGCTGCGCGTCCGCGTCTTGACCGTCCCGAGCGGGATGTCGAGGAAGCTCGCCACCTCGCTCTGCGACAGGCCGCTCCAGTACGCCAGCTCGACGACTTCACGCTCGCGCTCGGGCAGCGTCTCGAGTGCGCGATGGACACGCCACGAGACGTACGACGACTCGGCACGCTCTGCCGGGCCCGGCTCGTCGGAGGTCAGGTCGGGCGGCTCCATCGGCAGGTCGTCGCGCGCGCGGACGCGGTCGACGATCGCGTTGCGCGCGATCGCATACAGCCACGGAGCAGCAGGCCCGCGCTCGGGCCGGTAGCTCCCGGCCGAGCGCCAGACGGCGGCGAACATCTCCTGCACGGCGTCCTCGGCACGCTCGCGGTCGCGAAGCCGCTGGAGCGCGAGACCGAAGATCGGCCGGATGTAGCGGCGGTAGAGAACGTCGAAGGCGTCGCGGTCGCGGCCGGCGACGCGGACGAGCAGCTCCGAGTCCGATGCCTGCTCGTCTGGGACGGGTGCCGCTTCGGCGCGGCTCGGCACGGCCCGGAGGTGGGCAGGGGTCTCGAGTGCAATCTCCATTCCTCTACGGCTTCTACGCATGGCCGGCCGCTTCGGATTGTCGCATGAGCGTGCCGTACGGAGGCCGTTTGGAAACTGTGAAAACGGCGATTTCGCGGCGTACATCCCGGACGGTCGGGGAGGACCACCACAGGCCAAGCAAGGAGGTGCTGGCATGAAACGCCTGCTCATCCTGCCTATCGCGGTGCTCGCGGCCGTCCTGGTCGCCGTCACCGCAGGGGCAGCCACACAGACGGTTCAAGTGACGAAGAACGGCTTCACGCCGCAGAGCCCGAGCGTGAGCGCCGGTGACACCGTGACCTGGCACAACGCCGACACAGGCGACCATCAGGTGGTCGCCGACGACGGCAGCTTCGCGTCGCCGGTGTTGCACGCGGACCAGTCGTACTCGCACACGTTCAACAGTGCGGGCACGGTCAAGTACCACGACTCGCTCGCGAAGGGGCACACCGGCTCGATCACCGTCACCGGCCCTGCGCCGGGGGTCACCCTGTCGGCCGGACGGTCGACGGTCGTCTACGGCTCGGGCACGACGCTCTCCGGCAGCATCTCGTCGAATCTCGCGAGTGAGCCGGTCACGCTGACCGCTCAGGCGTTCGGCAAGAGCACGCAGTCGATCGACCAGGTGACGACGACGTCGAGCGGCAACTATCAGTTCAGCGTCACGCCGACGATCCAGACGACGTACCAGTCGCACTGGCGGACGGCTGACAGCCAGACCGCGACGGTCAACGTGTCGCCGCGGATCGGCTTCAGCCGCAGCGGTCGCCTCTTCATCGTGAAGGCGACGTCCGACCTGTCGTACGCCGGCCACTTCGTGTGGGTCCAGCGTCACTACGGGTTCGGCTGGCACAGCGTCAAGCGCGTGTTCCTCGGTTCGAACTCGCGTGCAGTGTTCAGCCTGAAGACGCCGCGCGGCAGGACGATGCTTCGGATCGTCATGCCGTCCGGCCAGGTTGGCGCCGGTTACGTCTCCGGCCTCAGCCGGACGATCTTCGTCGTCCACCGCTGAATCAACGACGCCGGGGGCAGGCTTACTCCTGCCCCCGCGCGTCGAATCGCTTCGCCACCTCGGCCCAGTTGACGACGTTCCACCAGGCCTCGAGGTACGCGGGACGCTTGTTCTGGTACTTGAGGTAGTAGGCGTGCTCCCACACGTCGATGCCGAGCAACGGCTCGTCGCTCTGCATGTACGGCGAGTCCTGATTCGGCGTCGAGTAGACGGCGAGGCCGGTGCCGTCCCAGACGAGCCACGTCCAGCCGCTGCCGAAGCGCTTGACGCCGCCGTCGTTGATCGCCGACTTGAGGTCGGCGAAGGATCCGAACGTGTCGTCGATCGCGGCCTTCAGGTCACCGCCGGGCTCGCCGCCGCCGTCGGGCGACATGATCTCCCAGAAGAGCGAGTGGTTCGCGTGCCCGCCGGCGTTGTTGCGCACGGCCGTGCGCTTGTCCTCGGGAATGAGATCGAGGTCCGCGAGGATCTGGAAGACGGGGCGATCCTCCCACTCGGTGCCGGCGAGCGCAGCGTTCGCGTTGTCCACGTACGCCTTGTGATGGAGGTCGTGGTGGATGCGCATCGTCTCTGCGTCGATGTGCGGCTCGAGCGCGTCGTACGCATACGGGAGATCGGGCACTTGGAACGGCATCGTTAGCTCCTTTATCGCGGTCGCTCGGAGGATATGCTCCATCGCCATGGCCACGCTCGCGTTCAAGTTCGAGGAGATCGTCCCGCGCCCGCTCCGCCCCGAGGCCTACGAGCTCGAGGGCATCTCGCGCGCCGCGGTCGAGGCGCACTACAAGCTCTATGTCGGGTATGTGAACAAGCGGAACGAGATCCTCGGGAAGCTCGCCGATGCCGATGCCTCCGCTGCGAACCAGGTCTATTCCGACCTGCGGGCGCTGAAGGTCGACCTCACCTTCGCGATCGGCGGGATCAAGAACCACGAGCTGTACTTCGGCCATCTCGGCGGCGGCGGCGGCGACCCGACCGGGGCCTTCGCCGCGCTCGTGAAGCGCGACTTCGGTTCCATCGACGCGTGGCGCGCCGACCTGCACGCGACCGGCATGGCCGCGCGCGGATGGGCCTGGACCGCCTACGACTGGGACGAGGGCAGGCTCTTCAACTATCTCGGCGACGCGCAGAACACGTTCCCCGTCTGGAACGCGACGCCGCTCGTCGCCCTCGACGTGTACGAGCATGCGTACTTCCTGGACTACCAGACCGACCGCGCGGCGTACATCGGCTCGTTCTTCGACAACCTGGACTGGGACGTCGTGAACGGCTGGGTCGCGCAGTACGGCATCCCCGGCTAGCGCCCGATGTTGACCGTCGGCCTCGCGGTGGCCGGGTACGTCGTCGGCTCGATGCCGTGGGGGTACTGGCTCGTCCGCATCTTCCGGCACGAGGACATCCGCACGAAGGGCAGCGGCAACATCGGCGCGACGAACGTGTGGCGCGTCTACGGCCGGCGGCTCGGCCTCCCCGCGGTGCTGCTCGACACCGCGAAGGGATTCGCACCGGCCTTCGTCGCGACGGCGCTCGTCGGGCACGGCGGCGGCGTGCTCGCGGGCGCGGCGGCGATGCTCGGCCACTGGCGCCCGCTGTTCCTCGGCTTTCGCCGCGGCGGGAAGATGGTTGCGACCGCGGGGGGCGCGTTCCTCGGGACGGCGCCGATCGTCGGCGGCCTCGGCGCGGGCGTGTGGTTGCTCGTCTTCGGTCTGACGCGGTACGCGTCCGTCGCGTCGATGGTCTCGGCCGTGTCGCTCATCTTCTGGGCGTGGCTGCTCGGCTACCCGTGGCCGGTGATCGCCTTCGGGTGCTTCGCCGCCGTCGGCGTCGTCTTCCTCCACAAGGCGAACATCGGACGCCTGTGGCGCGGCGAGGAGAGCCGCTTCAGGCGGCCCGCAGCCAGTCCCTGAGCTCGGTGTGCCGCAGCGGGCCGTGCCCGCCGCCGCCGAGCTCGGCGCGCAGCTCGCCGATCGTGCCGTAGCGCTCCGCGACGACGTCGTGCGCATGGATCGTCTCGAAGTTGCGCTGGCGCGAGAGAACTAAATCGTCGTCGGCGAGGTCGGGCAGCTCGTCGAGCACGCTCTTCAGCGCGACGCGCACCGAGTCCTCGACGAATCGCGGCTGCAGATGCGCGTGCTCGACGACGAAGAGCTCGTCCGGGCGCTTCAGCAGCTCGTAGATCGGGGAGCTCATCGACGCCTCGACGAGCTCGACGAGCCGCTCCGCGTTCACGCGCGACGCCGAGCCGACGAAGAGCGTTCCCTGCCCGCGCTGGTTGTGCGTCGCGAGCGGGACGAGCTCGAGGATCCGCTCGACGTCGCCCTCGGCGAAGCCCGCGTCGAGCAGCCGCTCGGACGCATGCCCTCGCACGAGCCCCTGCGCGCACGGACAC
>DASXLN010000341.1:0-9368 GCA_036496165.1 Gaiellaceae bacterium
CTGGAAGACCTTCTGCCGGCCGAGCGCGTCACGGACGACGTCGACGTCCACCGTCACCGGCGGCTCGACCTGGTCGGACGCGATCTTCGTCGCGGTCTTGCGCAGGATCTTCCCGAGCTCGCGCTCGAGCTGGCGGACGCCGGCCTCGCGTGTGTACTCGGAGACGACCGTGCGAATGACGTCGTCGCTCACCGCGACCTCGTCCTCGCGCAGGCCGTTGCGCTCGCGCTGCCGCGGCCACAGGTAGCCCTGCGCGATCGCCGTCTTCTCGTCGACCGTGTAGCCGTCGAACCGGATGACCTCCATCCGGTCGAGCAGCGGGCCGGGGATCGTGTCGGCGATGTTCGCCGTCGCGATGAAGAAGACGTCGGACAGGTCGAGCTCGACGTCGAGGTAGTGGTCGCGGAACGAGTGGTTCTGCGCGGGGTCGAGGACCTCGAGCAGCGCCGCGGACGGGTCCCCGCGCCAGTCGGCGCCGACCTTGTCCACCTCGTCCAGCAGGATGACCGGGTTCATCGTCCCCGCGTCGCGCAGCGCGCGCACGAGCCGGCCCGGGAGCGAGCCGATGTACGTGCGGCGATGGCCGCGGATCTCCGCCTCGTCGCGGATGCCGCCGAGCGACATGCGCACGAACTCGCGGTTCAACGCGCGGGCGACCGACTCGCCGATCGAGGTCTTGCCCGTGCCGGGCGGCCCGATCAGCGTCAGGATCGCACCCGACTTCTTGTCGTTCGGGATGCCGCGGTCCTCGCGCAGCTTGCGCACGGCGAGGTACTCGACGATGCGGTCCTTCACGTCGTCGAGGCCCGCGTGGTCCGTGTCGAGGACCTCACGCGCATGCTTCGGGTCGAGCCGCTCCTCGGAGCGCTTCGACCACGGCACCGCCGTCAGCCACTCCAGGTACGTGCGGATCATCGACGCCTCGCCGGAGGCCTCGCCCATCGTCTCGAGCCGGCGCAGCTCACGCTCCGCCTGTGCACGGACGTCGTCGGGCATGCCGGCTTCCTCGATCTTCGTGCGGTACTCCTCGGCGACGGAGCCTTCGTCTTCGCCGAGCTCCTTGCGGATCGAGTTCAGCTGCTGCCGCAGGAACCACTCGCGCTGCTGCTTCTGCGCGCCGGACTCGACGTCCTCGCGGATGCGCGCGCGCACCTGCAGCTCGGCGAGCCGATCGCGCTGGAGCCTGACGGCGAGCTCGAGACGCTCGACGACGTCGACCGTCTCCAGCAGCTCAACGCGCTGCGCGAACGAGATGTCCGGCGCATAGGCGCACGTGTCGGCGAGGGCGCCGGCCTCGGTGATGGAGCGGAGGAACTGGCGGATGCGGTCGTCCGCGTCGCGAATCTCGAGGATCTCCTCGACGATCGCGCGGTACTCGCGCTCGATCTCCCGGGTCTTGACGGGAGCCGGATTCTCGTCCGCGACCTCCTCGACCTCGACGCGCAGGTTCCCCTGGGAGTCGGTGTGGGCGGCGCCGATGACGCCGCGGTGCAGGCCGGTCAGGACGACGGCTGTGCCGGCTCCGCGCGGCAGGCGGACGCGCTCGTCCACCCGGGCGACGGTGCCGACCTTGGCGTACTCCTGCTCGTGCCGCGGCACGAGTAGCACTTCGTTTTCGTCGCCGGTGTCGACCGTCAGGGTGACGGTCATGCCCGGAAAGACGACGGTGTCCTCGAGTGGGACGAGGAGCAGGTCAGTCACGGTATTTCTCCAATCTCTGTACTAGGTATCCAGATTGTACCTAGTAAACGCCTGCCCGGGCTAGTGGATTCCCGCGCCGGTCCCGAGATCGAAGAAATGGAGCCGTTTCGTGTCGACCGCGAGCCGGATGGGCTCCCCCTCCCGCGCGACCGTCCCCCGCTCGACCCGGGCGATGAAGGGCGAGCCGTGGTGGTGGGTCTGCTCGTCGGCGGCGGCGACAGCCTCGTCGCCGAGCACCTCCCGCACCTCGGCCGTCTGGACCGGCGGCGCGTCGACGGCGAAATGGAGGTAGACCTCGGCGCCCATGTCCTCCCGGATGTCGACCACGACGTCCAGGAGTGCTCCGTCGCCGCCGGCGGCGATGTCCTCCGGCCGGATGCCGAGGGCGATCCGCTTGCCGGCGTAGGGCCCGAGCTCGGGCCGCTCTCCGACCGGGAGCGTGTGCGGGCCGAACGTCACCGTGCCCTGGCCGACGGTCGCCTCGACGAGGTTCATCGCCGGCGAGCCGATGAAGCCGGCGACGAAGAGGTTCGCGGGCCGGTCGTAGAGCACCTGCGGCCGGTCGACCTGTTGCAGCAGCCCGCCGCGGAGGACGCAAACCCGGTCGCCGAGCGTCATCGCCTCGCTCTGGTCGTGGGTGACGTAGATGGTCGTGACCTGGAGGTCGCGCTGGATGCGGGCGATCTCGGCGCGCATCTGGACGCGGAGCTTCGCGTCGAGGTTCGAGAGCGGCTCGTCCATGAGGAACGCCGCCGGCTCGCGCACGATCGCGCGCCCCATCGCCACTCGCTGGCGCTGGCCGCCGGACAGGTGCCGCGGCCGCTTGCCCAGCACCTCGGAGAGCCCGAGGACCTTGGCCGCGTCGTCGACACGGCGACGGATCTCCACCTTGTCGATCCCGCGCATCTTGAGGCCGAACGCCATGTTGTCGTAGACGTCCATGTGCGGGTACAGGGCGTAGTTCTGGAAGATCATCGCCATGTCGCGGGCCCGCGGCGGCAGGTCGTTGACGACCTTGCCCGCCACTCGCACCTCGCCCGCGGTGATGTCCTCCAGGCCGGCGATCATGCGCAGCGCGCTCGTCTTCCCGCAGCCCGAGGGGCCGACGAAGACGACGAACTCCCCGTCGGCGACGTCGAGGTCCAGCTCGTTCACGGCCCGCGTGCCGTCCGCGTAGACCTTCGTCAGCGCGTCGAGCTGGATGCCCCCCATGCGAGCCGGAGATTACAGCCTTGTCAGAATCGGGTTGCGGTCCGGTAACCGCGCTTGTCAAGATCCCGTCCGAGCATGGCGACGATGGCGGCCCGGGGGAGTCGCTTGACGGGACTCCGGTATGCCGCGGAGCGGCGCGGTGTGCTCGCCACGCTTCTGATCTCGCCGGCCGTGCTCTTCATCGCGGCGCTCGTCGGGGCCCCGCTCGTTCTCGCCGTCTATCTCAGCTTCACCGACGCGACCGGCGGATCGCTCACCGGAAAGTGGATCGGCTTCGCCAACTTCCGCAGCAACTGGCAGAACCCGATCTTCCGCGACGCGCTCTGGCACACATTTCTCTTCACCGTCATCTCGCAGGCGGTCGTGATCGTGTGCGCGGGACTGCTCGCACACGCGCTCGTGCGCAATTTTCGCGGGCGCTGGCTCCTTCGCTTCTTCATCATCCTGCCGTGGGCGGCGCCGATCGCGCTCACCGCGACCGGGTGGTACTGGATCTACGGCGCCGGCATTCCCGAGGCGAGCGTCTTCAACTGGTTCCTCGTGCACCTCCACCTGGAGTCGTCGGCGAACGTGACGAACTGGCTCGGGACGCCGCGGGCTGCGATGTCGTCGATCATCACGGTGCAGGCATGGCGAACGATCCCGTTCGCGACGGTGATCTTCATCGCAGGCATCTCGTCCATCCCGCAAGAGGTCGACGACGCGGCGGCGATCGACGGCGCGACCGGTCTGAAGAAGTTCTGGTACGTGTCGCTGCCGCTGCAGCTCCCGATCGCGCTCGTCGCCGTGCTCTTCGGGATCATCTTCACGGCGACCGACATGGTCGTCCCGTACATCCTCACGAACGGCGGCCCCTTCAACTCGACGCAAGTGCTGACGACGTGGGCCTTCCAGGTCGGCATCGTGTCCGGGAACGTCGGCGAAGGCGCTGCGATCGCGCTCTTCATGCTGCCGCTCTTGGCCGCGGTCACCATCGCGATGCTCGTCTTCGCGCGAAGGGCCGAGGTCACCTGATGCACACGCGGAGACAGAAGATCTTCCCCTACGCGGTCGCCGTCCCGTTTGCAGTCATCCTCGGCTTCCCGTTCATCTGGATGGCGATCACGTCGCTAAAGGCGAACACCGACGTCTACAACCCGGCGAAGACGTGGAGCTTCCATCCGACGCTCGCAAGCTTCGGCCTGCTGTTCCACCACACCGGCTACCTCACCTGGCTGAAGAACTCCACCATCGTCGGCCTCGCGGTCGTCGCGATCACGCTCGCGGTCGCGCTGCCGGCGGGCTACGCGCTCGCGCGGCTGGCGGGTCATGTCGGGCGCGCCCTGGGCGTCGGGATCTTCCTCACGTACCTCGTGCCGCCGACGCTCCTCTTCCTGCCTCTCTCGCGCGTGGTCGCGCAGTATCTCCATCTGAGCGACCGGCTCTGGGCGCTCATCGCCGTCTATCCGTCGTTCACCATCCCGTTCGCCATCTGGCTCCTGATGGGCTTCTTCAAGGCCATCCCGCAAGAGCTGGAGGATGCTGCCCTCATCGACGGCTGCTCACGGTTCGGCGCGCTCGTCCGCATCGTCTTCCCGATCAGCATCCCCGGGATCCTGACGGTCGTCATCTTCACCTTCTCGCTCGTCATCAACGAATTCGTCTATGCGATCACGTTCATCTCGAGCTCGGCCAACCGCACGCTCGCGGTCGGCGTCCCCACCGACCTGATTCGCGGCGACGAATACAACTGGCCCGGGATCATGGCGGCCATTCTCATCGCCAGCATCCCGCTCGCCCTCGTCTACAACGCGTTCCTCAACCGCTTCATCGCCGGGTTCACCGGCGGCGCATTCCGTTAGGCACGAAAGGAGGGTTCATGTCGGAGGACAAGCGACTCAGCAGACGGGAGCTGCTGAAGAAGGCCGGCGCCGGCGCGGTGGCCGTCGGTGCCGCGGGGGCCGGAGCGCCGTTCGCGTTCGCAGGCCCGCACAAGTACACGGGGAGATGGCTCAGCGGGAACCTGAGCGCGATCACCTGGGTGCATTTCGTTCCGTCCTACGACGCCTGGCTCGATCCCTGGGCGAAGGCGTGGGGCGAAGCGAACGACGTCCAGGTCACGATCGACCACATCAACAACACCCTGCTCGACACACGAGCGGCGGCGGAGGTCGCTGCGCAATCCGGCCACGACCTGTTCTTCAACCTCCACCCGATGGCCTCGTACTACAACCAGGTCATCGACCACAAGGACATCATCACCGAGGTCGCGCGCACGCAGGGCAAGTACGTGCCGATCGCACAGGCGTCGACGTACGCGGCGAAGCTGAAGAAGTACTTCGCCGTGTCCGACAGCTACGTGCCCGACCCGGTCGTCTGGCGGTACGACCTCTGGACGGGCGTCGGCCACGAGCCGAACACGTGGGAGAACGTGCTGAAGGCGGCGCCGAAGCTGAAGAAGGCCGGCCATCCGATCGGCATCGGCCAGTCGCAGGAGCTCGACTCGAACATGGCGCTGTACGCGTTTCTCATGTGCTTCGGGTCGTTCCTCCAGGACGAGAACAACCGGCCCTCGCTCGACACGAAGAAGACGGTGCAGGCCGTCAACTTCATGGCCCAGATCTACCGGGTCGGGGAGACGCCGGACATCTTCTCGTGGAACCCGGCGTCGAACAACAACTATCTCTACGCCGGCACGGCGTCGATGATCCTGAACGCGATCTCGGCGACGCGCACGCCGGAGTCGCTGCACCTTCCGTTCTCGGACGACCTCTGGATCTGGCCGATCCCGGCGGGGCCGCACGGCCGCCTCGGCCTCGAGCACCTCATGGGGTGCTGGTCGATCTGGAACTTCGCGAAGAACAAGGAGAACGCTCAGAAGTTCCTCATCGACCTTCTGAAGGCGGGGAAGCAGGCGACGATCCAGTCGCAGCTCTACAACTTCCCGGTCTTCGACAAGACGTTCCCGTTCAAGGACATCCGCAAGATGGCCGCGGCGGACCCGAACAAGCCGAAGGGGAAGTACACGATCCTGACGACGATCGCCGAGAAGTACACGCACAACATCGGCTACCCGGGGACGATGAACCCGGCGATGGACGAGGTCTTCTCGACGTTCCTCATCCCGCAGATGTTCGCGCAGGTGTCACAGGGCAAGCTGACGGCGGCGCAGTCGGTCGCACAGACGCAGGCCGCTGTGAAGCAGGTCTACGCGAAGTGGAAGGCGCGTGGCGCCGTCTAGAGCGTGATGACGACCTTGCCGCCGGGGCCGGAGCGCTGCCGCTCCCACGCCTCGGCGGCACGGTCGAGCGGATAGCGGTGGATGGGGAGCTCGATGCGCCCCGACGAGACGTGGTCGAGGATCTCGAGATACGCGCGGTCACGCTCCTCTTTGCTCAGCGCGAAGTTCGAATGCCCCATGATCACGAGCTCCTTGCCGCGCACGTCCGCTGAGCGGAGAGGCGCTTCGGGGCCGGCCGACTGGCCGACGTGCACGACGCGGGCGTGCCGTTGCGCGTACTGAAGCGCGTCCGCGAGCGGCTCGCCCCAGACCGGATCGATGCAGACGGTGAAGCCGTCGTCGCCGAACTCGTCCGGAATGCGGCCGAGGTCGTTGCGGCCGGCGGCGACGACCGTTGCTGCGCCGAGAAGCTTCGCAGCCTGCGCGGCGATGCGCCCCACCGCTCCCGTTCCACCCAGCACGAGGACGCGATCGCCGGGCCCCACCTTCGCCTTCCACGCGACGGGGACCCACGCGGCGACGCCCGCGATGCCGACCGCAGCCGCGACGGCCGGATCGGTCGCAGCGGGAACCTCGAGCGGAAGGTCGTCGGGGACCGCGACGCGCTCGGCGAGGAATCCGTCCTGCGCGACGCCGCGACCCTCGCCGAAGAGATAGACGAGCGTCCCGTCGTCCCGCCGGCCGGCCGCCTCGACGCCGAGCACGTACGGAAGCGGCGGATGCCCGCCGTAGAACACTCCACTGCCGACCGTGACGTCGATCGGGTTGAGCGCAACAGCCTCGACCCGGATCCCGTCGGCGTCCGGCAGCTCGGCGACGTGCGGGGGCGAGCCGAGCTCGGTGATCTGAGCCGCGCGCATCAGCAGCCGAGCACGTGGACGTCGCGCTGCGCGACTCCCGCCGGTCGCGCGTTCGCGTAGAGGATCGTCAAGCGGTCGTACGTGCGGGCGAGCCCGCAGCGCGTAGGACGGTCGACCGTGACGGTCACCGGATACATGTGGAAGTGGCCGGCCGCGCAGTACGGCTTGCAATCGTTCGCGCGCACGGTCGCCGTCGCGGTCGCCGACCGCCCGCCCCAGCCGCGCCACGCGATGCGCTCCAGCGCGTAGTTCGCGTCCGCGCACGCGAGCACGAGGCTCACCGGCCTGCTCACGAGCGGGCCGCACGCGTCGATCCACGCGACGCCGTTCGGGGGCGCGCAGCCGATCTTCAGCTCAGCGAGCACCGTCTTCGGCGCCGAGTCGCAGCCGAAGGACGATCCGAACGCGACCACCCACCACGTGCCGCGGCTCAGGTGGAAGAGCATCTCCGACGGGCCCGCGCTCTTCGAGGAGAGGCGCGCTGCCGCGTAGCGCGGGTCGCGCGTCGAGACGGACAGCGCGACGACCTGTTGTCCTTGGCCGCGGGCGAGCCGGGCGTGTGCACGTAGCCGGTGAACGCCTGGACGATCGCGTGACGCTGCGCCGGGCTCGGCGCGGCGAGCCCGAGCGTGAGCAGGAAGAGTGCGAGCGGCCTCACTGATCCTCCAAGCCGACGGCTGCGAGCGCGGACCCGAGGTGCGGATGCTCCTCGACGCGCGCGACGCGTCCGTCGTGCGTCGTCACGACGGCCGCGTACCGGCCGACGAGGTAGAAGCGGCGCGACTGGAGCGGCCGCTCGTCCGTCTCGTCCGGCTCGATGCGCGAGAAGCGCATGCTGATGACGACACGGTCGCCGACGCCGATGCAGCGGTCGACGGTGACGTGGTAGCCCTCTGCGACGCGCTCCTGGAGGATGGCGAGCACGTCGTCGCGGTCGAACGCGCCCTGCGCCTCGTCCCCCACCCACTCGACCTCGGGATCGAGCATCTCCTCGATCGCGTCGAGGTCGCCGGCGACGAACGCGCGGTAGCCGCGCAGAAGGAGGTCGACGCCTTCCTGGCTCATGCGGCGAGACTAGCCAGCGGGAGCTCGATCTGCGCGTGCTCGATCAGCACCGGATCGTGGGTCGCGCACACGATCGCGGTCCCGGTCGTGCGCGCGAGCTCGGCGAAGAGCGCGCCGACGGCGCGCGCGTTCGCCTCGTCGAGTCGCGCGGTCGGCTCGTCCGCAAGGAGGAGCGCCGGCCGCGCGGCGAGCGCGCGCGCGATCGCGACGCGCTGCCGCTCGCCCATCGAGAGGCGCGAGACGCGCTGGCCGGCGAGCTCGCCGAGACCGACGGCGGCGAGCGCACGCTCGGCGCCGTCGGTCGGGAGGCCCCGCAGCGAGAGCGCGAGCTCGACTGTCTCGCGCGCGGTCAGGAACGACACGAGATCCGTCCCCTGCGTCACGAGCCCGATGTGCCGCCGGCGCAGGAGCGCACGCTCGGTGTCGTCGAGCGCGCCGAGCGGCGTCCCGAGGACGACGACGTCGCCACCGGTCGGCCGGTCGAGCCCGGCGAGCAGGTGGAGCAGCGTCGACTTGCCGGACCCGGACGGCCCGGTGATCGCGGACATGCGTCCCGATTCGAGCTGCACGGAGAGCCCGTGGAAGACCTCGGTCGCGCGCGCGCCGGTGCCGTTCACCTTGCGCAGGTCGATCGTCTCGGCGACGACCTCGCGTTGGCCGGTGTCTGACACCGATTCATGCGGTTTCTCCTCCTGCACGGCGACGGTGTGGACGAACACGCCGCCTTCCTTCGGCTCGAGCCGCGCGCGCGTCGTCGCTCCGAGCAGCTCCTCGGGGATCCGGATCCACCCGCCGCGGTTGACGACCGCGTCATCGCCGTCCGCGCTCACGCGGCCGTCGCGGATCTGGATGACGCGGTCGGCGACGGCCGCCGACTCGGGGTCGTGACTGACGACGAGCGTCGTCACGCCGAACTCGCGCGAGAGCTCACGGATGAGCGCGTAGATCTGAGCGGCGTTCGCTGCGTCGAGCTCGCCGGTCGGCTCGTCGGCGATGAAGAGCCGCGGTTGATGCGACAGCGCCGCGCACAGCGCGACACGCTGCTGCTGTCCGCCGGAGAGCTCACCCGGATGCGCGTCGCGGCGGTCGCCGAGACCGACGCGCTCGAGCAGGCGGTCGGCCACGCGGCCGCTCTCGCTTCGGTCGGAGCCGAGCAGGTCGAGTCGCAGGGCGACGAGGTCGCGCGCCGACAGCTCGGGCGCGAGCGCACGCGTGTAGTGCTGGTCGGCGTAGCCGAGCGCGCGCGAGCGGTAGTCGACGAGCCCGCGGCCGCGCAGCGTGCGCAGATCGTGGTCGAAGACGCGCACCGC
>DASXLN010000342.1:0-4516 GCA_036496165.1 Gaiellaceae bacterium
TGCGCGAAGCGCGCGTTCGTGACGACGTGGACGTCGTCGATACCGCCGTCGTGGATCTTGTCGAGCACCCAGTCGAGCATCGGGCGGCCCCCGACGGGCAGCAGATGCTTCGGCAGGTCGTCGGTCAGCGGACGCAGTCGCGTCGCGTACCCGGCGGCGAGGATCAGGGCGACCATACGCCGTCCTCGGTGACGATCGCGGTGATGAGCGCTGCCGGTGTGACGTCGAACGCGGGGTTCCGCGCCGGGAACCGCGCCGTCACCTCGGACGGGTCGCGCTCCTCGATGGGGATCCCTGCGCCGGTCGGCGTCGCGTGGTCGATCGTCGAGGTCGGCGCGACCACGTAGAGCGGGATCCCGTGGTGAGCGGCAAGCACGGCGAGACCATACGTTCCGATCTTGTTCGCCGCGTCACCGTTCGCCGCGATCCGGTCGGCGCCGGTGACGACGACGTCGACCTCGCCGCCCGCCATCATCGCCGCCGCGGCGCCGTCGGCGATCACCGTGTGCGGGATCCCCGCTATCTCGAGCTCCCATGCAGTCAACCGCGCACCCTGGAGGAGCGGCCGCGTCTCGTCGACGAGGACGTGCGCGAGCAGGCCTCGTTCCCACGCGGTTCGAAGCGCACCGACGGCGGAGCCGTAGCCGCCGGTCGCGAGGCCGCCGGCATTGCAGTGCGTGAGCGCGCGCGTTCCCGGCCCGAAGAGCTCCGCCGCGTGCGCGGCCATGCGGCGGCAGCGGTCGACCTCCTCGCGATGGAGCGCGCGGGCGCGCTCCGGCGTCGGGTCGTCGCGCATCTGCTCGAGCGCCCACGTGAGATTCACCGCAGTCGGGCGGGACGCTGCCAGCACTGCGGCAGCTTCTTCCAGGTCGTCGCCGCGCAACGCCGCGAGCGCCAGCCCGTACGCCGCTGCGATGCCGATCGCGGGCGCACCGCGGACGACCATCGTGCGGATCGCGTCCGCGACCTCGGCCGCGGACGCACAGCCGTGCTCGACCTCCTCCTCCGGAAGCCGGCGCTGGTCGAGGAGGACGACCCGCGGGTCGTCCTCCTCCAACCGAACGATGTCCTCGGGGTCTAGGTCCCCTCGTCCCACGAGGCGAGGTAGCGCGCCTGCTCCTCGGTGAGCGTGTCGATGTCGACGCCCATCGTCTCGAGCTTGAGCCGGGCGATCTCCTTGTCGATCTCCGCCGGCACCGGGTACACCTTCCGGTCGAGCTCGGCCGCGTGCTGCACCGCGTACTCAACGCCGAGCGCCTGGTTCGCGAACGACATGTCCATCACGAGCGCGGGATGGCCCTCCGCGGCGGCGAGATTGACGAGCCGGCCGTCGGCGATGAGATAGAGCCGGTTGCCGTTCGAGAGCGTGAATTCCTCGACGAACTCGCGCGCCATGCGCGTGTCGCTTGCGAGCGAACGGAGCGCGGGGATGTCGATCTCGACGTTGAAGTGTCCCGTGTTCGAGAGGATCGCCCCGTCCTTCATGCGCTCCATGTGCTGCTTCGCGATGACGTGCTTGTCGCCCGTCGCCGTGCAGAACATGTCGCCGATCTCGGCTGCCCTCTCCATCGTCAGGACCTCGAAGCCGTCCATCGTCGCCTCGAGCGCGCGGAGCGGGTCGACCTCGGTGATGATCACGTGCGCGCCCATTCCACGCGCCCTAGAAGCGACGCCGCGCCCGACCCAGCCGTAGCCGGCGACGACGAACTTCTTGCCGGCGAGGAGCACGTTCGTCGCGCGGATGATCCCGTCGACCGTCGACTGCCCGGTGCCGTAGCGGTTGTCGAAGAGGTGCTTCGTCTGCGCCTCGTTCACGGCGATGATCGGGAAGCCGAGCTTGCCTTCCGCCTCGAGCGCCTTCAGGCGGATGACGCCGGTGGTGGTCTCCTCCGTCCCGGCGATGATGTCGCCGAGTTGCTCGCGCCGTGCCGAATGGAGGACGCCGATGACGTCGGCGCCGTCGTCCATCGTCAGGTGTGGCTTGTGGTCGACCGCCGCCTCGATGTGGGAGTAGTACGTGTCGTGATCCTCGCCCTTGATGGCGAAGACGGAGATGTCGTACTCCTCGACGAGCGCCGCCGCGACGTCGTCCTGCGTCGAGAGCGGATTCGACGCGCACAGCACGACGTCCGCTCCGCCGGCCTTCAGCGTGCGCATGAGGTTCGCCGTCTCCGTCGTCACGTGCAGGCACGCGGCGATGCGATGCCCGCTGAGCGGCTGCTCCCGCTCGAAGCGCTCGCGGATCGCGGCGAGCACCGGCATCTGCCGGTCGGCCCACTCGATCCGGCGCTTGCCCTCGCCGGCGAGGGCGAGATCCTTTACGTCGTAGCGTTTCGTCGCTGCCATTCGATCCTTTCGGTTTATGCCGCGAGGAGTTTCTCGTGCTTGCGCTGCTCCCACTCGACCCATGCGAGGTCGTCCGCGCCCGCGAGCCAGCCGTCGACCGCCCGGCGCAGCTCCGGCTCGCGCCGAAGCCGGGCCGCGAAGGCGATCTCGGCGAGGTCGACCTGGAACCGGTGCCGAAGCTCCGTCAGCGAGCGCAACTGGTTCAGCTCGCGCAGGCCGTACCGCCGGTAGCCCGCAGCCGTACGCGCGGGGACGACGAGCCCGAGGCGCTCGAGGTAGCGGAGCATGCGCGGCGACCAGCCCGTGCGGGCGGCCGCTTCGGAGACGTGGGCGCCGTCCATGCGCCCAACCTTAACACACCCGTGTCAGGCTTCGCTCGTCCCGGCTCGCCCGTAGGCGTCCTCGAGCCGGACGACGTCGTCGAGCTGCGGCGTCGAGACCTCGACGATCGTCGTGTCCTCGAGCGCCGTCACGCGGTGGACGGTGCCGGGCCGGAAGCGGAAGCAGGCGCCGGCGGCGATCACCTCGGTGTTGAGCACGGCGTCGCCGCTGTCGCCGAGCTCGAGCTTGGCGCGGCCGCTCTCGACGTACCAGCTCTCGTCCTTCTCGCGGTGGAACTGGAGGCTGAGGGAGTGCCCGGCGCGGACGAAGAGCACCTTGCCGACGTACGTCTCCGCGTGCGCCCAGATGAGCTCCCACCCCCACGGCTTCTCGACGCGGCGCGGCTCGAACGCCCAGCGGTCGAGGCCTTCGTAGTTGGGGCCGTCGATGCTCACTGGCGCTGCGGCTTCCACTCGGGGTGCGCGGCCATGAACTCCTCCGCGCGGCGGAGGTCCTTCGGCGTGTTGACGGTGAGCCAGACGCCGTCGTGGCGGTGGCCCTGGAGCTTGCCCTCGGCCGCCAGCTCGGGGAACGTCGTCACCTCGTGGTCGCCGCGCTCCGGAAGACGGGAGATCGCCTCGTCGCCGAGCGCGTAGACGCCGGAGTTGACCCAGTCGGGCAGGAGCGGCGCCTCGCGGAAGCCGGTGATGCGCCCGCCGTCCTCGAGGTCGACGACACCGAACGGCGAGCGGACCTGCGAGACGACGATCGTCGCCGCCGCGCCGGAGCGCTCGTGCCCGTCGAGCAATGCGCGGAAGTCGACGTCGAGGAGCTCGTCGCCGTTGAGCGCGAGCAGGCTGCCCGTCTCCTGCCGGCGTGACGCTGCGAGACGAAGGCCGCCGCCGCGGCCGAGCGGCTCGTTCTCCCCCACCGGCTCGATCTCTGCGCCGAGGCCTGCGAGCGCATTGACGAAGACGTCCTCCTGACCGGCGCGGCAGGCGACGATCACACGCGTGACGCCGGCCTCGACCAGCCGCCCGACGGTGTACTCGGCGAGCGGGAAGCCGGCGACGGGCACGAGTGGCTTCGGCAGCCCTTGCGCTGCCTCCCCCATGCGCTCTGCCTTGCCGCCCGCGAGAAGGAGCGCCTCCATCAGGCGATGACGGGGGACGCGTGCCGCGGGCGGCCGATCCCCTCGTACGCGAAGCCTGCCGCCTGCGTCGCATCCGGATCGAGCAGGTTGCGGCCGTCGACGATGAGCGGGTTCGCCATCGCGTCGCGGACCTCCGCGGATGCGAGGGTTGCGAGCTCGGGCCATTCCGTCACGACGACCGCGGCGTCGGCGTCGCGCACCGCGTCGAGCACTGTGTCGCACAGCTCGATGCCCTTGAGGTCGGCTGGGCGTGCCACCGGATCCCATGCGCGCACCTCGGCGCCCTCGGAGAGGAGGCGATAGGCGATGACGCGGCTCGGCGCCTCGCGCATGTCGTCCGTGTTCGGCTTGAACGCGAGCCCGAGCAGCGCGATCTTCTTTCCGCGAAGCGGGCCGAGATGCTTCTGGAGCTTCTGCACGACCCGACGCTTCTGCAGCTCGTTCACCTCCCACACTGCATGCAGGAGCATGAACGGGTAGCCCTCGTTGCCGGCGAGCTGCTTGAGAGCTGAAACATCTTTCGGAAAACAGGAACCGCCGAAGCCGATGCCGGCGCGCAGGAAGTGCGGCCCGAGGCGATGGTCGAGGCCGACGCCCTTCGCGACGTCGACGACGTCGGCGCCGACGAGCTCGCAGACGTTCGCGATCTCGTTGATGAAACTGATGCGCGTCGAGAGGAACGCATTCGCCGCGAGC
>DASXLN010000343.1:0-6448 GCA_036496165.1 Gaiellaceae bacterium
GACCGTCCTCCTCGAAACCGGCATGGTCGAGATACACGAGCCGGAGACGACACTACGGCTCGAAGCCGCGGCGGGCGTCGTCGAAGTGACCGCGCGCTGCCGCGACGGCCGCTGCGAGAGCGTCGAGCTGACGAACGTCCCCTGCTTCGCCGACCGCCTCGACGCGCAGCTCGACGTCCTCGGCATCGGCACGATCACGGTCGATGTCGCGTTCGGCGGCATGTGGTACGCGATCGCCGACGCGGAGGCGCTCGGCTTCGCGCTCGATCCGGCCGAGGCGCGCGAGCTCTCACGCGTCGGCGAGCTGATCCGCGTCGCCGCACGCGAGCAGCTCCCCTGCGTTCATCCGGAGAACCCGAACATCGCCGGCGTGAGCATCGTCGAGATCGCCGAGCCGTGGCGCGGCGCCGGCGAGGTCTCGAAGAACGCCGTCGTTGTCTCGCCTGGCCGGCTCGACCGGCACCGGGTTGTCGGCGCGGATGGCGGCGCTGCACGCGCGCGGGCGGATGCACGTCGGCGACGCGATGACGCACGCCTCCGTCATCGGCTCGACGTCGACGGGCGCATCGTCTCGGAGACGACTGTCGGTGATCGTTCCGCGATCGTCCCGGCCATCCGCGGCAGAGCGTGGATCACCGGCATCACGCAGGTCTTCGTCGACCCGACCGATCCGTTTCCGGAGGGCTACCTGCTCTCCGACACGTGGCCGGGGGACGACGTTCAGGCGCGGTAGCGCAGCCCGTCGAGCACGATCTGGAGCATGCGCTCCTTCTGCTCGGCGTCGGTGTTCGCGATTCCGATCTGGCCGACCATGCGGCCGACGTCCAAGAACTCGACGTCGGCGCGAACGACGCCTGCCTCCTGACCGCGGCGAATGAGCTCGGTGCCCGCGTCTCGAATGGCAGCTCGGCAGCTGACCAGAACGTCGGAGTCGGGCGCAGCCTCGAGGAGCGCCTCCATCAGCGCGTGCTTCGTCGCGGCAAAGCCGAGGTACTGGTGGAACCACTCCTTCAGCGCGTCCCACGGCTCGCGGTCGGCGAGGCCGTGCGCGGAGCGCGCCATCGCCTCCACCTCGTCCGCGTAAACGGCCTCGAGGAGGGCCTGCCTCGTCGGGAAGTGGCGGTACAGCGTGCCAATGCCCACGCCGGCGCGCTCGGCGACGCTCTCGAGCGAGGTCTCGTTCCCGGTCTCGGTGAACGACGCGCGCGCGGCGGCGACGAGCTTCTCGTAGTTGCGGCGGGCATCTGCCCGCATTGGGCGCTGTGTGATCTCTGTCATCGGATTTGACAAGTGGAGGGTACCTCCGTATAGTACCGGAGGTTGCCTCCGAATGTTGTGGAGGCGCCCTCCAGTTTAGCGCATCGAAAGGAGGCCGATGACCGGCCGCTCCCGCCTGCTCGCAGTGATCCTCGGCAGTTACCTGATGATCGTCCTCGACGTCTCGATCGTCATCAACGCCCTCCCCAGCATCCACCACGCCCTCGGCTTCTCGGCCACCGGCCTCTCCTGGGTGCAGAACGCCTACACGCTGTCGTTCGGCGGCCTGCTCCTGCTCGGGGCGCGCGCCGGCGACCTTCTCGGCCGGCGGCGGATGTTCATCGCCGGCATCACACTCTTCACGCTCGCGTCGCTCGCCGGCGGCCTGGCCCAGTCGGCCGAATGGCTGCTCGTCGCGCGCGCGATCCAGGGGATGGGCGCCGCCGTGGCCGCCCCCTCGACGCTGACCCTCCTGATGACGAGCTTCCCCGAGGGCCGCGAGCGGAACCGCGCGATCGCGTACTACGCGGCCGTCGCCAGTGGTGGCGGCAGCGTCGGCCTCGTGCTCGGCGGCATCCTCACGAGCTGGTTGTCCTGGCGCTGGGGCCTCTTCGTCAACGTCCCGATCGGCGCGCTGCTCGTGTTCGCCGCTCCGCGCGTCCTGCCCGAGACCGAGCGGCAGACCGGCCACTTCGACCTCGCCGGCGCGCTCACGTCGACGGGCGGAATGACAGCGATCGTGTACGGCATCGTCCGCGCTGCGACCGCAGGCTGGGGCGACGCGCTCACCGTCGCCTCTCTTGCCGGCGGCGCATTGCTGTTGTCGCTCTTCGTCGTCGTCGAGCGTCGTGCGGCACAGCCGATCACGCCGCTGCGGCTGTTCTCGAGCCGCGAGCGCGTCGGCGCGTACGTGGCCCGTATCTTCTTCGTCGGCGCGATCTTCGGGGTGTTCTTCTTCCTCACGCAGTTCCTGCAAGGGGTCCTCGGCTTCAGCCCGATCGAGGCCGGCCTCGCATTCCTGCCGATGACGCTCACGCTCTTCGCGACGACGCAGTTCGTTCCCAACCTCGTCGCGCGCTTCGGCAACACGCGCGTGCTCATCGGCGGGATCGTCGTCGCACTCGTCGGCATGAGCTGGCTCAGCCGCGTGGGCGCCGGCACGGACTATCTGACTGGCGTGGCGCTCCCGCTGCTCGTGCTCGGGCTCGGCGCCGCGTGCGCGTTCACGCCGCTGACGACCGCCGGCGTCGCCGGCGTCGCGAACGAGGACGCGGGCGCTGCGTCCGGCCTCGTCAACGTCGCGCACCAGCTCGGCGGATCGGTCGGGCTCGGCGCGCTCGTGACGGTGTTCGCGTCGGCGCTGCCGAGCGGAGCCCACGTCGCCGGGCTCGCGCATGCGATCTCGACGTCGCTGACCGTCGGCACCGGGATGCTCGTGCTCGCACTCGTCGTCGTACTCGCGGTCGTTCGCGGCCGACCGGCGCCGGTGATCGCGCCGGTCGAGGACCTCGAGTTGCTCGACCTCGACATCGCCGCCTAACGGAGAACCAGCTTCACGTCGTGTGAGATCGCGTCGACGGTCGCAGTCGAGTCGTACAAGACTCGACCGCGACCGTCGCGGTCGATCAGCATCGTGTACAGCGTGTGGTACGCGTGTTTGCCGTAGTGCGACGTCGACACGTGATACGCCGCCCAGATCGCGCGCAGCCGCGCCGGCGGGCCCGTGAGGTAGTGGAACTCCGCGTGCAGCGCATGTGTGCGCACGAAGCGTCGCACCGACGCGGACGTGTCGCCGCGGGGATCGACCGTGACGGCGATGACCTGCACCTTCGGCGAGGCCACGCGAAGCGCGGCGCTGTCGAGATGAGTCGCCGTGAGCGGGCACAAGCCTTGGCAGCGCGTGTACATGAACGTCAGCAGGACGACGTTCCCCCGTTCTGACGAGAGACGCACGATGCGACCGTTCTGGTCGTGGAGCGCGAAGTCCGGCACGTTGGCGGGATCCGCGATCGTCGGACCATCGAAACCGCCGCCGGCGCGTGCAGCGCCGGCGGCGACGAGGACCACAGAGACGACAAGAAGGAGCTTGCTCGTCATCGGACGACGATCGTGCCGTCCATGTTCGCGTGGACGACGCACTCGTAGTGGTAGATGCCCGCCTTCGTGAACGTGACCGCGAACGCCTTCGCACCGGCAGCGGCGGGCGCGCTTTGCGGCTGAAGGATCCCGGAGTTGAGATATCCGTTTCCGTGGTTGCGCCCGTCGTACTGCACCGGCCCGGCGGGCGGGTCGCTCGGTAGCCCGCCGAGCGGGTTCAAGAGCACCTGACGCCCGTGCGGTGCGGCGAACGTCTTCTCGATCGACGAGCGCAGCGACTCGGGACCGAAGGTGACCGTGTGGATGTCGGTCTGGTCGTGGTTCACGAAGGTGACGGTGTCGCCGACGTGGACGGAGAGCCGCGCTGGGAAGAACGCCGTGATCTCCGCGCCCGTGGCGTTGTCGCCGGCGCCGACGAGCACGCGCAGCGGCTTCGCCGGCTTCGTCCGCGCGAGTCGATGCTGGTCGGCGATCGCGCGCGCGACGGCCTGCTTCGACGCTGCCGCCTCACTCGCGGCCGACGGTATCCCCTGTGTCGCCGGCACGACGATGACCACGCCGCGCATTCCCGGATGGATCGCACACTGGTAGTGGTATGTCCCGGGGCGCGTGAACGTCAGCGAAAACGGCGCCGGCGGCTGACCCGGCGGAGCAGAGAGGACGCGCACGAGCCCGGAGCTCCGAACCTGCGACGTGCTCGAGATCGTCGCTTCGCCCTGCGGAAGCAACGTCAGCGGACTGATCGTGAGCTGCGGGAGCTTGCCGACCCACCAGAACGGTGCGCCGGTTGCATCCTTCGCGGCGGGCTGCGTCCCGACGGGCGCGATCGACGGGTACGGGCGATGCGCGCCCGGGAACGTGACCGTGTGGAAGCCAAGCACCTGCCACGTCACGGTGTCGCCTGCGTGGATCGTCACGGCGCGCGGAAAGAACGCGGGCGCGTCCGCGTGGGCGACGACTGGTTGCCGAAGCGGGGGCCCGGCGAAGACGGTGACCCCCGCCGAATGACGCGCCGCTGCGGCTGCTCCGGCGACGGCGAGCGTCGCGAGGACAGCCGATAGGGCGACGACGGCGTTTCTCATCTCTCTCCCTCCCCTTTTTCGTCAGACATCCTGATGGTCAGGTACACTGACAAAATGTCGGGTGCCATGTCAAGGGCCCTTCCGGGGTCATCGCGCTCCGAGCGGCCGAACATCGGGATCTTGCTCCGCGCGCCGGTCCAGGAGGTCGTCCGCCGGGTGAGCGCCGGCCTCGCAGAGGCGGGCTTCGATGACCTACGCCCCGCCCACACGGCCGTCTTCCAGCACATCGACGCGGACGGATCACGCCTCACCGACCTCGCCGAGCGTGCGCAGATCACAAAGCAGTCGATGGGCTACCTCGTCGACTACCTCGAGGACCGCGGATATCTCGTACGGCGCCCCGACTCGAGCGACCGGCGTGCGACCCTCATCTGTTTGACCGATCGCGGCTGGAAACAGATCCGAGCTGCGCTCGCGGTCATCGCCGTGATTGAGCAGGAATGGACGAGTCAGCTCGGCGAACGCCGGATGCAGCAACTCCGCGACGCCCTCGTCGAGCTCACCACGTAGATCAGAGCAGCTCGAGGATGGCCCAGCCGTAGCGTTCCAGCTTGGCCGGGCCGACGCCTGCAATCTGCGACAGCTCGCCGATCGACTCGGGCCGCGCGTCGGCGATCGCGTGCAGCACCGTGTCGTGGAAGACGACGTACGGAGGAACGCCGTCGGCGCGTGCGCGCTCGAGGCGCCACGCACGGAGGCGCTCGCCGGCGGGCGTCCACTCCTGCTCGGTTCGCGCCTCGTTGCGTTGCGTGTAGCCGAGCTCGTCGAGGAAGCGCGAGCGCTTGCCCGACCACGTGAGCCAGAGCGTGCGCTTGGCGCGCGTCATGCCGACGTAGAGGAGTCGGCGCTCCTCGTCGATCTCGGCCGGCGTTCGTGCCTGGCGGGCGGGCAGCTCCTTCTCCTCGAGCCGCGGGATGAACACGGCGTCGAACTCGAGCCCCTTCGCGCGATGCAGTGTCAGCAGGTTGACGCCGCGCGCGCCGTCGCCGCCTGGATCGAAGCGGCGGCGCAGGTCTGCCACGAACGCCGCCGCGTCGCCGTCGAACGCGGCCGCGAGCGCGACGAGACGCGCGAGATCGGTCTGGCGGACGAGCTCGCGCTCGCCGAGCCGGTCCGGGAGCTGCTCGAGCCAGCCGGCGTCGAGCGCTTCCTTCCGCACGGTGGCGGCTGCATCCCCGCCGGCGCGCTCGAGCCGGCGGATGAGCCGGCGCGCGGCGTCGCGGTCGAGGAGCGACGAGCCCTGGAACGGGAGCCCGGCTTCGTGCAGGACTTCTTCGAAGTCGGTCAGGCGCGCGTTCGTGCGGCAGAGGACGGCGACCTCCTCGAGCGGCCCGTCGAGCGCGCGGATGGCGTCGACGATCGCGGCGGCCTCCGCCGCCGGCGACGGGAACGGGGCGACGACCGGGTCCGGTCCCGCCTCTCTGGTCGGGCGCAGCACTTTCTCGGCGCCGCCGAGCCGCGGCACGAGCCGGTTGGCGAGCGCGAGCACTTGCGGCGTCGAGCGGTAGTTCTCCTCGAGGCGCACGACCGTCGTATGCGGATAGCGCGTCGGCACGGCTAGCAAGTGCTCCGGCCCGGCGCCGGTGAACGCGTAGATGGACTGGTAGTCGTCGCCCACGACGCAGAGCTCGTCGCCGTCTCCGAGCCAGTGCTCGAGCAGCGTCTGCTGCAGGAGGTTGACGTCCTGGTACTCGTCGACGGTGAACGCGCGATACTGCGCGCGGAACGTCGATGCAGCGTGCTCGTCGTTCTCGAAGAGGCGGACGGCGCGCTCGAGCAGGTCCTCGAAGTCCACGAGTCCCTCGTCATCCTTCCGGCGTTCGTACTCGGTGTACACGCGCGCCATCAGGTCGGCGGGGATGGGCGGCTCGCGGTCGTCGGCGGCGTCGAGATACCCGTCCGGCCCGATGCGGCGGTTCTTCGCCCACTCGATCTCGGCGGCAAGGTCGCCCGCGGGGCGGAACTTGTACGGCGCGCGGAGCCGGTTGCCGATCTGGCGGAGCACCAGCGCC
>DASXLN010000344.1:0-2348 GCA_036496165.1 Gaiellaceae bacterium
AACATCTTCATCGCCATCGGGCTCGCGCTCATCGCGATGCTGCTGACCCTCTTCTACGTGACGAACTACAAACGCTCCGTGCAGAAATCGACGAGCGGCGTGCCCGTGTACGTCGCCGTGAAAGACATGACCGTGGGGACGACCGGCTCCGACATCGTCAAGCAGCACGAGCTGAAGGTCGAGACCGTGCAGAAGCGCGACGTCGTGCCGGGCGCGATCTCGAGCCCCGACGACGTCTCCGGTCTCGTGCTTGCGGCTCCCGTGTACGCGGGGGAGCAGGTGACGCTGCGCCGCTTCTCCGACGCCGCCGCGCAGGGGATTCGCGGCCAGCTGAAAGGAACGCTGCGCGCCGTCCAGCTTGCAGGCGACGCGAATCAGCTGCTCGCCGGAACGCTCGAGGCGGGTGACCACGTCGATCTCGTCGCCAACTTGCGGCTCGACACGAACTCGACGTCGACCGCGACCCGCATCGTCCTCCGCAACCTCACCGTCCTGACTGCGCCGACCGATCCCGCACTCGGCAAGGTGTCGACGCCCTCTGGCTCGGATTCGGCGGTGCTCGCCGTCACCGACACCCAGGTGCAGCGGCTCTTCTTCGTCATGAAGAACGCCGACTGGACGCTCGAGTTGCGGCCGGTCGTCGGTGCAGTCGACAGTGCCGAGAAGATCGACACGCTCGCGAGCGTTCTGCAGGCAGGTGTGAAATGAGCGACCGCGTTCGCATCTACTTCACCGGTGACTGCGACGGCTTCGACGCCGTGCGCGAGGCGCTCGCATCGACCGACGAGGTCGACGTCGTCGGGGCGAGCGTGCAGGTCGCTGCAGCGACGACGCCGCTCGCCGGCGGCCACCTCGACTGCGTCCTCCACGCGACGCGCGACTCTGCGTTCCCGGCGTCCGACGTCGCCGCGATCCGCGAGCACACCCGAGCGCCCATCATCCTCGTCGCCTCCGGTGCCGAGGCGGCGGCGATGCTCGAGTCCGCCATCGAGATGGACGTCGCCGACGTCCTCCTGCTCCCGCAGCTGACGCACAACGTCGTCTTCGCCATCCGCAAGGCGTCGCATGCGCGCCGGCAGCTGCAGACGGCCGCGCACCGCGGCCGGGTCATCACCGTCTTCTCGCCGAAAGGCGGGACCGGAAAGACCGTCGTCGCCACGAGCCTCGGGGCGATGCTGGCGAAGAGGGAGGGGAAGCGCACGCTTCTCCTCGATCTCGATCTCCAGTTCGGGGACGCCGCGATCATGCTCGGCCTCGAGCCGGCGAAGACGGTGTACGATCTCGTCGTCGCGCCGGGCGAGCTCGATCCGGAGAAGCTGGCCGGCTACGTCACCCGGCACGCATGCGGGCTCGACGTGCTCGCTGCGCCGCTCCGGCCGGAGGACGCCGAGCTCGTGGTCGAGAGCAAGGTGACCGCGCTCCTCGACGTCGCGCGGGCCTCGTACGACTCGATCGTCGTCGACACCTCGCCGTTCTTCCACGGCGCCGTGCTGGCGACGCTCGACCGGACGGACCAGCTTCTCGTCCTCTGTGGGCTCGACGTGCCGACGCTGAAGAACGTCCGGCTCGCGCTCCAGACGCTCGAGCAGCTCTCGTTCCCGGCCAACCGGATCACGTACGTCATGAACCGCGCAAGCGCGAACGTGGGGCTGAAGACGCGCGAGGTCGAGGACGGCCTTCACGTCAAGGTGGCGCACGAGCTCCCGCTCGACCGGACCGTGCAGGTGTGCGTGAACCGCGGCGAGTCGGCCGTTCTCACGCAGCCTCGCTCGGAGTTCGCGCGGGCGATGAACGGTCTCGTGAAGCAGATGTCGGCCAAGCCGCAGACGCCGCCGGCACAGCAGCGCAAGCGGCTCCCGTCCTTCGCGAGGGCATGAGTCGTGGGGCTGCACGACCGTCTCTCCCGCACGACCGAGGGCGTTCACGCCCTCGCCGACTCGCCCAGCGAGGTCCGCGTCGACCCGTACGCCGAGCTCAAGGCGGCGGTCCACCACGCGTGCATCGCAAAGCTCGGCCAGGAGCTGTTCAAGGAGGAGGGCTCGGATCTCAACGACCGCGTCTACAAGGCGGTCACCGAGGAGCTCGCTCTCGCCGGGACGCCGCTCACACGCGAGGAGCGGCGCGAGCTCGTCCGGCAGCTGACCGACGACATCCTCGGCTACGGGCCGCTCGAGCGCTTCCTCACCGACGACACGGTGACGGAAGTGATGGTCAACGGGCCGGAGCACATCTACGTCGAACGCTCCGGGAAGATCGAGCGGACGAATGCGCGCTTCGTCGACGACGCGCACCTCATGCGCATCATCGACAAGATCGTGTCGCAGATCGGCCGCCGCGTCGACGAGTCG
>DASXLN010000345.1:0-6987 GCA_036496165.1 Gaiellaceae bacterium
ATGGACTGCGCCGGCGCCGGCAAGGTCTACCGCTTCGCACAGATCGTCGCGGCGGCCGCCATGGCGCTGGAGATCTCTGCCTCCTCCGCGATGGCGACCGCCGGATCGGAGAACTTCTTCCGCGCCCACTTCGAGCGCGGCGGACTTCGGTGACATCGACGTAACGGGGTCTGGCCCCTGCCTTTCGGCCCGTGCAGGTGCTTCGCACACTTTCCACAGGCGGGGGCCAGACCCCGTTACCTGATCGTCTCGAATCAGTGACCCGGGACCGGCTGCGTCGCGAGGACGTCGCCGTTCGCGTCGAGCGTTCGGATCGCGGTCACGGCGCCCGGCGGCAGCTGCGTATCGGAGACGAACAGGTTGTTCACGACGGACGTCGATGCGAGAACGGTGCCGTCCACATCGAGCGCCTCGACGGTGGCGACGCCGTCCGCCGCGACGCCTTCGAGCATCCGTGTAGGCGGAAAGACAATCGCCTTCACGTCGGCCGAGGGGAAGTTGTCGGCGTTCAGGTCGCAGCCGAACCCCTTGTCGTACTGCTCGTTCACATGGTCGATTGCGATGCAGAAGTTCCCCTCGGCGTTGCGGGTCGCGTAAAACGCGACGCCGTCGAGTGTCCCGAGGGACTGCATCGTCCCGCCGACGTTCAGCTCCTCCATGGCCTGGTCGAGAAGCGTCTGGCCCGGCAGAACGTCGCTCGTCGACACGGCCGTGCCGCCGTTCGAGATGCCAAGCGCGTCGGCGAGCCTGCCCGCGAACGCGACGGCGGGAATGGCGACCGCGACAGCCAAGCCGACGGCGACCGCCGCGCGGCGCCTCGGCAGACGAGCCGGCTCCGGCACGCGCAACGGCTCGCCGGTCGGCACGGGGTTCGCGGCCGCGAGGCGCGCGATGACATCGGTGTTCATCTCGTCACTCCTTCCGTATCGGGTCGAAAGGACGCAGCAGCCGAGAGCCTCGACGCGAGCCGCGACTTCGCCCGGTGGTACCGGACACGGCAGGCGACGGCCGAGCAGCCGAGGGCGACTGCTGCATCGCGAAGCGGCAGTCCCTCCCACGCGACGAGCCGCAGCACCTCGCGATCGCGTTCGCTCAGCTCCGCGAACGCGGCCGCCAAGAGAACGTCGCCGACCGGATCCGGCTCGCCGCCGACGCCGGCATGCGCCGGCGCCTGTCGCGCGAGTCTGCGCCGGTGGTTGGCGAGCGTCTTCCGCGCGACCGCGTACAGCCACGGGAGCGCCTCATCCGGGACGACATCGATCTTCCTCAGGCAGACGAGGAACGTCTCGGAGACGATGTCGTCGACGACGTCCTCGTGCGCCCGCCGCCGCACGTACGCGCGAACCGCGTCGTGATGCTCGGCGTAGATCTCCTCGGACCGCTGCATCTCACCCCGTCTATGTCGCGACCGGGCAAACTGTTACAGCCGTATTCCTCACATGGTCGCCCTCATCGCAGCCGCCGCCATCCAATGCCAGGCCCGCTCGATCGGCCCCGGCTCCCTCCGGCGCGGCGGAACCTCGGGCGCCGCCTGCATGCTCGCCGCCTTCAACGACTGCCACGCGGCCGGCTACACGCTCTCGTCCTTCGGAGTCGACACGATCCACACGGAGACCTTCCGGCTCGTGGGCTGCAAGGTCTACGTGACGGAGAGCTTCCGCGTCGTGCCGCAGCAGCCTCGCGTCCTCGGCCGCTCCGTCTGCAGCCGCCTGCGCAAGACGGGAACGGGCGATGTCGTCGCCGACCGCTGCACGCCCCGCAGCACGACGTCGTTGACGAAGCTCGGAACCTAGAACGGCAGCGCGACGTCGGAGACGTCGAGGCCGAGGCTCGCTGCCAGCCGAACACCGTGGTCGAGCTCCATCTTGAGACGCTCGCGGTCGCGAGCCTCCATCAGCTGGCCGATCATCTCCCGCGCCTTCGGCCGCCAGAGCGCATGCGCCGCGAACTCCGGCAGCATCCGGTTCGCTGCGTCGATCAACTGCTGCTTGATCCCCGTCGGCGCGCGCTCGAGCAGGATCCGCTCGTACGCCATCCCCGAGCCGTGGTGGATGCCGTCGTCGATCGCGAGCCGGTTGCAGATGTCCTCGAGGATCGTTCCCCGCGACGAGCGCGCGATCAGCCGGAAGCGCGGGATGATGAGCCGCTCGAAGAAGACCTGCATGAGGAACACCTTCTCCTCGAGCGAGTCCGCCTCGAGGAACATGTGCCCGAGCCGGTCGAGATGCGGGTCGCGCTCGCCCTCGCCGCCCACCTGCCCGATGAGCTTGAGCCACGCCTCCGTGTGGCGCGACTCGTCCTGCACCATCGTCGAGTAGTAGAGACGGGCTTCCGGATCCGGCGCCGCGTTCAGCAGCTGCGCCGCCATCTCGCACGCGATGATGTCCGCCTGGAGCTGCTGCATGACGACCGAGCGCCAGACGTCCTGCCGCCGCGCCACCCGCTCCGGTGAGCCCTTGCCCTCCGGCACCGGCGGCAGCTCGTCCCATGGGACGTCCCGCACCTGCCACTCCTGATGCTTCGCGAGCTCGTAGAACCGGAGAACACCGGCGTACTCCCGGCGGCCCTCGACCTCCTCGATCGGCTCTGCGCTCATCCATGGGACCTTAACCTGGTGGGATGATCGCCCTGGTCTTCAGCTACGAGGTGCGCGAGGCGGCGGAGTTCGAACAGGCGTACGGGCAGGACGGCGACTGGGCGAAGTTCTTCCGGACGGGGCGCGGGTTCATCGGCACCGAACTGCTCCGCGACGTCGAGACGCCCGGCCGCTACCTCGTCGTCGACCGCTGGGAGAGCGCCGACGCGTACAACGCCTTCGCTGCCGAGCACCGCGAGGAGTACATGCGCCGCGTCGACGACAGCCGCTTCTACTACGAGCAGGAGCTCCGCTTCGGGACGTTCGAATCCGTGTGGGACGACTCGACCGAGGGATGAAGCACCGCCCGGACGCTGCCGATCATCCGGCCTGAGACCCGACCTGCGGCAGGGGGAGTCGCCGCATGGTCACGAGGATCGCTTTCGTCGCAGCAGTCATCGCCGCCGGCATGTTCGCCGTCAAGGACCACCGCGTCCTCCAGACGGCGGGCCTGACGGGGTCGTGCAACGTCGTCCAGACCGCCGTCGACGGGCAGCAGATCGAGGCGTGCAAGTCCGGGAAGCTCGAGGGCGCGCCCGACCTCTCCCGCAACGGCTGCACCGACTCCGGCCCCTGGGCCGGTTTCGAGTACTGGCGCTGCCCCGCCCCGGTTGCCTCCGGGCCGTAAACAAATCCGGCTCGAGACAGTCTCAGTAGCCAAGAGTAGGCTTCGACCCGGGAGGTTGTCTGTGGCTGCCGACGAGCTGGGCACTGCGAACGAGATCGCCGAGCGGCTGCTCGACAACATCGAGACGGTCGTCCACGGCAAGCGCGAGCAGATCAAGCTCGTCATCGGCGCCCTCATGTGCGGCGGCCATGCCCTCCTCGAGGATGTCCCCGGGACGGCGAAGACGGTGCTCGCCCGCGCGATCGCGGGCTCCATCGACGGCGCGGTCGCGACGCGCATCCAGTGCACGCCCGACCTCCAGCCGACCGACGTCACCGGCCTCTCGATCTTCAACCAGCGGGAGCGCGACTTCGAGTTCCGCCCCGGCCCCGTGTTCGCGAACGTCGTCCTCGTCGACGAGATCAACCGCGCGATGCCGAAGACGCAGTCCGCGCTGCTCGAGGCGATGGCCGAGCAGCAGGTCACGGTCGACGGAGAGACGCGCAGGCTCACCGACCCGTTCCTCGTCATGGCGACGCAGAACCCGATCGAGTACGAGGGCACGTTCCCGCTGCCGGAGGCGCAGCTCGACCGGTTCTTCGTCAAGACGACGCTCGGCTATCCGGACGCCGACTTCGAGGCGCGCATCGTCGAGGAGCAGCTCGGCGGCCATCCCCTCGGGCGCCTCCACCCGGTCATCGGTGTCGACGAGATCCAGACGCTGCGCGACGCGGTCGCGAACGTCTTCCTCCATGAGGCGGTCGCGCGCTGGGTCGTCGACCTCGTCCGCGCGACGCGCGAGATCGAGACCGTCGCAATCGGCAGCTCGGTGCGCGGGACGCTCGCGCTCAACCGTGCGGCGCGCGCATGGGCGGTGCTGCACTCGCGGCGCTACGTCACGCCGGACGACGTCGAGCGGCTCTTCGTGCCCGTGCTCATGCACCGGCTTCTCTTCCGTCCGAGCTTCCTCGCCGAGATCCGCGATCGCGGCTGGGAAGCGGCGAGCGCGGACGTCCGCAGGCGCTGCATCGAGATCGCACCGAAGCCCGGCTTCGACATCGATCTCGACGTGCCGGCGGCCGTTGTGACGTGACCGGCGCGGTCTTTCCGCTCATCCCGCGCCGCCGTGTCATCGGCCTCGCGTTCGGGGGCGTGCGCAGCGTCCGCCGCGGCGTCGGCTCAGAGGTCGCGAGCACGCGCCGATATCAGCCCGGCGACGACCTCGCGTGGATGGACTGGGCAGCGTCGGCGAAGCTCTCCGCTGCGCGCGGCGACGACGAGTTCATCGTCCGCGAGCGCTATGCCGACGAGGCGCCGCGGGTCGTCGTCCTCTGCGACCGGCGACCGTCGATGGGGATTCGTGCGTCGACGTTCCGCCCGCTCGACAAGCCGCGCGCGATCCTCACCGCGCTCGACCTCATCGGGACGAGCGCGCACGCGGCCCGCAGCCTCACCGACTACGTCGACCATGCCTACGACGAGCCGTACTGGCGGCCGCCCCGCAGCGAGCGCCACGCCGAGCCGGGCGCGTTCGACCGGCCGTTCGGCGCACCTGACGACGCCGTCGCCCGCGGGCTCGCGTTCCTCGGCGAGCACAAGCGTGACCTGCCGACGCAGGCCTTCGTCTTCATCCTCTCCGACTTCGTCGTTCCGCCCGACATGGATGCGTGGCAGCGCGCACTCGAGCATCAGTGGGAGCTCGTTCCCGTGGTCATCCAGGACCCGGTGTGGGAGCGCACGTTCCCCGACGTCGGCGGGATCACGATCCCGTATGCGCAGCCGGGCACGGGGCACGTCGTCCCGGTTCACGTCACCCAGAAGGAGGCGGCGCGCATCCGCGACGAGCACGAGGCGCGCTGGGCCGCGCTCGTGCGCGACTTCCGCTCGCTCGGAATCGAGCCCGTCGAGGCGCGGTCGCACGAGTACGCCGACCTGCTGACGTCGTTCCTGCGCTGGGCCGACCTGCGCCAGATGTGGCGCGGAGCGGTGGCGTGAAGCTCGCCCTCGCAGCCGTCGCGGGCGCGCTCGTGCTCGCCGGCGCCGCGTCGGCGGCAAGCGGCCCGCCGAAGTCGACGCCCCCCGCGTTCGAAACGCATCCCGGGATGCCGTTCCACGCGTCGGGCTCCGTCATCGGTGAGGGCGAGCCGCTGAAGGCATACGCGAGCATCATCCCCACCGTCCACCTCTTCGGCGACACGCTGCAGGCGAAGCTCGCCGTCGTCGCCGACACGCGCTGGGTCGATCCTGCGCGCCTGCGCGTGCACGCAGGCTTCGCGCCGTACACACCGACCGGCGCGCCGACCCTGCTCCGCCTCCACGTGGGCCGCTTCGAGCAGCTGACGTGGACGTGGAAGCTGCGCTGCCTGACCGCGAGCTGCGTGCCGGTCTTTCCGCCAAGCGAGACGCTGCACGTCTTCCGCTTCTCGTCCGCCCACATCGACTACCTGAAGGCGAACGGCAAGCCCGCCTTCGGCATCGCCGCCGCATGGCCCGCCGTCGAAGTGCTCTCCCAGGTCAGCCCAGGCGTCGAATCGGCGCTGCTGAATGCGCGGAAGTACAACTGGCAGTACCAGCTCGCGCCGGTCGTCGCACCGACGTTTCGCGTGTCGCCGATGCTGCTCTTCTGGCTCGCGCTCGGACTCGGCGGCACCGCCGTGCTCGGCGCGCTCTTCGCCGGTGCGCGCTGGTATCGCGTGCTTCGGCCCAAGGTCGTGAGCATGGAGACGCTCGAGGGCTCGACGCTCGAGCGCGCGCTCGCACTGCTCCGCTGGGCGCACGAGCACGGCGACGAGACGTTGCAGCGGAAGGCGTTCGAGCGCGTTGCAAGCGAGCTCGGGGTTGTGCCCGCGGTCGACGATCTCTCGAAAGCGGCGCATGAGCTCGCCTGGTCGCCGCGCGTTCCCGAGGACGAGGAGGTCGAGGCGTTCACCGAGCAGGCGCGCGAGCAGGGACGCGGAACATGAGGCTCCTCACCGTTCACCGGCGGCAGCCGGTCGAGCTCGCCGACCTGCACGGTCTGCGCCGGCCGATGCTCCGCACGTCCGCCGGCCGCGTCCTTCTTGCCGGCGCGCTCGCGGCGACGCTTGCGGGGATCGTCCTCCTCGCGCGCTCGGCGGGCGCCGGCCGCGCCGCCGTGCTCCCGGCGGGTGCGACGACGGGCTGCGTCGCGCTCGACATGTCGGCGAGCATCTCCGGCCCCGTGTACGAACGCGTCGCGACGACGCTGCGCGGGATCGTCAACGCGAACCAGGCGATCTGCCTCGTGATGTTCTCGGATACGGCGTACGAGCTGCTGCCGCCGAACTCGCCGCCCGGCGCGCTGCTCCAGTTCATCCCGTTCTTCATCCCCCTCCGCTTCTACGGCGGGAACCCGGTGTTCGCGCAGTCGCCGTGGGACCAGTTCAGCGGCGGCACGCGCATCTCGACCGGTCTCATCACCGCCGACGAGGCGCTGAAGCGCGCGCACGTGCAACACGGCGCCATCCTCCTCATCAGCGACCTCGACGACTCCGTCGCCGACCAGCCTCAGATCGACGCGGAGGCACTCCAGCTGCACAAGGAGCACGTGCCCGTCCGCATCGTCCCGCTCTTCGCCGAGTCGTCCAACAAGAGCTACTTCGCCGCCCTCTTCGGGGCGAACTCGTTCGTCGACCCGGCAGCATTCCGACACGGCGCGCACAAGCGCGTTCAGCCGGTCGCCGCCGCCGCACCGTGGGGGCTTCTCTCGCTCGGCGTCGTCCTCGTC
>DASXLN010000346.1:0-2594 GCA_036496165.1 Gaiellaceae bacterium
CGACGCGGCGGCGCGGCGGCGCTGCGGCGACCAGGGCCGGCGGACGCCGCCGGTGCGTCGTGTGCGCCGCGTGGCGCGCTGCAGTCGGTCCGGGCCGCGGAGGAACGACCGGGACTGCCGGGCGGTGACGGCGGACGCGCGAGGCCTGAGCGCGCCGAGCCGGGAGCGCGGGCGCGACGGCCGCAAGGATCGTCGCCGCAGGCCGCGCGCGGACGGCGAACGCGTCGTCGATCGCCGCGACGTCGGGAAGCGGCGCGGGCGCAGCGCTCTCGACGGGCTCGGAGACGGCGGCCGCCGCGTCGGGCTCCGCCGCGGGCTCGTCGGCCGGCGCCGTCGGGTCGTAGCCGGGGTCGGGGCTGACGACGGTCGCGTGCGGCGGTTGCGGCGCCGGCGCAGAAGGTGGCGCCACGGGCGGCGGCGGAGCCGGCTCGGCCGGAGCGGGCGTGGACGAATCGGGTGCGCCCGCGTCCCCGGCCGGCGCCGGGTCGGCGGGCGCGGGATCGACCGGCGCCGGCGCGGGCAGGCTCGCGTCGGCAGGCGGCGGAGCGTCGGCCGTCGGGGCCTCGCCGGTGTCGCTCGCCGGCGGCGTCGCCGCCTCCGGCGCCGTCTCGGCTACAGGAGCCGTCGCGTCCGGCTCGGACGTCGTCGTGGTCGTCGCAGCATCCGGCGGCGCATCACTCGTCGCTGCCGGAGGCGGCGGCGGAGCCGCAGCCTCCGGCGTCTCCGTCGTCGTCGTCACCGCCGGCGCCGGCGGCGCCGCCGCCGGCGCGGGGGGCGGCGGCGGGGGCGGCACGACCGGTGCCGGCAGCGCCGGCAGGAACGAGAGCGGGTCGAGGTAGCCCTGCGACTCCGCCGTCACGCGCACGCCCATGTACACGTACGGCACGTCGAGCTCCGGCGTCCCGCTCGGGCCGACCGTGCCGACGGCGGCGCCCTCGCCCACGCCTGCACCCGTCGCGACCGCGATCGAGCCGAGATGCGTCAGCGTCACCGAGTAGCCGTCGCCCGTCGCGATCGTCACGGACTTCCCGCTCGTCGGCACCGAGCCGGCAAACGTCACCGTTCCCGACGTGGGCGCGACGACCTGCGTTCCGGTAGATGCGCCGACGTCGATGCCGCGGTGCTGTCCGCCCGCGTACGGATGACCCGGGTCGAAGACGAAGCCGAGGAGCACCGGCCCCTGCACGGGCCACGTCCACGCGTACGCGCCCGGGGCCCAGAGCAGGAAGAGCAGGACGACGAGCACGAGCGCGCGGCGCATGGAGCCTCCTCTGTTGTCAGTGGTGTAAACGAAGAGGGCGGCACGCTAGCAACGCCGTCGGCTGTTGTCAAAGCTGCTTACAGGGAGCCGCGGTACAGGCGGTTGCGCGAGATGCCGGTGACGCGGGAGACGAGCTCCGCCGCGCGCCGCCGCGGCACGCCTGCCTCAACCAGCTCGGCCACGGCGGCGAGGGCCACGCCTTCATCCGCCTCAACCGCGCGACCCGGGCCGATGACGAGCGTGATCTCGCCTTTCGGCGGCTCCGCGAATCGCTGCGAGACCTCGCGCGCCGTCCCGCGCACGACCTCCTCGAATCGCTTCGTCAGCTCACGGCAGACCGCGACCTCGCGGTCGGGATCGCTCTCCGCGAGCGAGCGCAGCGTCGCCGGGAGGCGCTGCGGCGACTCGAACGCGACCGTCGGCCACGGCACGCCGGCGAGCTCGTCCCACACCTTCGCGCCGCGTGGGAGGAAGCCGATGAACTGGTACCGCTCGCCGACGAGGCCGGACGCGACGAGCGCCGTCTCGACCGCGGACGCCCCCGGCAAGACCGTCACCGGCAGACCTGCATCGAGTGCAGCGCGAACGATGCGCGCGCCTGGATCGGATACGCCCGGCATCCCCGCGTCGGAGACGAGCGCAACGGTCTCGCCCGCCTCGATCCGCGGGAGCAGCTCGGCGGTGCGCGCAGCCTCGTTGTGCTCGTGGTACGAGAGCACCCGCGCGTCGATCCCGTGCCGGTCGAGGAGCCTGCGCGTGTGGCGCGTGTCCTCGCACAACACGACGTCGGCGCTGCGCAACGCCGCGAGCACGCGCAGCGTCACGTCCTCGAGGTTGCCGATCGGCGTCGCGCAGACGACGAGCGGCATCAGACCGCGTCGAGTGCCTCGAAGCCGACGAAGCCGGCGCCGATGAGCCCCGCCGTCGTGCCCAGCTCGGCGCGCACGACCGTCACCTCGTCGCGCATCGGCCGAAGCGCCTCGCGCCGCATGATCTCCAGGGCGGGCCCGATCAGATGCTCCCACGCCGCGAAGCCGAAGCCGCCGCCGATGATGATGAGCGCCGGCTCGAAGATGTTCGCGAACGAGCCCATGCCGGAGCCGAGGTGCTCACCGATGTCGGCGAGGATCTCGCGCGCGCGCACGTCGCCCTCGTTCGCGAGCCGGACGAGCCGGTGCGCGTCGGCGGCCGGCCCGAACGCATCCTGGGCCGCGCGCGTCGCCGCGAGCCCGGTGACGTACGGCTCGAGGTGGCCGCGACCGGTGCACCGTCCCTGGCACGGCCTGCCGTCGTGGACGATGACGACGTGGCCGAGCTCGACGCCGCCCCCGTG
>DASXLN010000347.1:0-13554 GCA_036496165.1 Gaiellaceae bacterium
CGGAGCGTCACCTCGCCGGCGCCCGGCCGTGGCCGCACCGGGATGACGAGGCGCCCGGACACGGCGCCGCCACGCGCCTCCGGCCAGATCGTCACCGAGCCGTTGCCGCCGAGGAGGCCGTCGGAGAAGCGGCCCACCATCATCAGCCGCAGGCGGAGCGGGCCGGTCGGGCGGACGAGCACGCCGTCCGTCGAGGAGGCGAGCGTCGTGGCGGCCCTGAGGACGACGCTCGCGGAGAAGGTGTCGAGAAGCGCTGCGCCTCGGACCGGCCTGCCGGCGACGAGCACCGTCCCGTCGGACGCGATCCGCGCGGCTTCGGCCGCGAAGGGATCGGGCGCGTCCGCGGGGTGGAAGAGCGCGAGCCGCGCGATCGAGTGGTTCCAGAAGAGCGCCGACTCCGCGCCCTCGCCGCCCGGCAGGAGGACGAGCGTGGCGGGGCCCGCATTCGCATCGTCGACCCAGGTGGGATCGCTCCGAAGCTCGTTGGCATAGAGCCACCGCGTGTTGCCGACGTCGAGCGACGCCGCCCCGACCGACGCGGCGACGCTGCCCGCGAGCGCGAGCCCCACGGCGACCGCAGTGGCCCGGCGCGGCGCCAGCCGGACGGCTGCGAGGACGATCGCGGTGGCCGCCGCTGCCGTGACAACCACAGCGAGCGAGGCCGAGGACGTCGAGGCCATCGCGATCGCGAGCCGCCGTAGCCCGAAGAGGAACGCGGAATGGTCGAACTGGTCGCCGACGACATACCCGGCGAGCGGAAGCCTCAGCGCTCCCACGACGAGCGCGCACGCGATGAGCGCATGCCCGGTGCGCCGCGGCCATCCCCGCTTCGCATACAGGAGGAACGAGATCGTCCAGAGCGGCAGGAGGTAGAAGAGGTACCGCTCCTGCACGTAGTCGGAGTGGCCGGTCCACTGCGCCTGCGCAGCGGTCGGATGGCCGTAGACCACCGCCTCGACGAAGAAGCCGACGGTGAGGGCGGCGGTGAGCGCCGCGAAGGAGAGCTCGACACGCCGGAGGGGCCGTCCGATCCCGTAGACCATCCCGAGGAGCGCGCCGGGGACGAGCACGAACCCGCCGGCGAACGCGAGGACGAGCGCGTCGGCAGCGGCGGTGCGCGCCGTCGTCGCCGCGCCGAGCGTCGGGACGTAGTTGAAGCCGGGGTAGTAGCCCGTGTTCCGCGCCGGCCCGAGCGCGAGGAGAGCCGCCGAGACCAGCAGGAGCAGCCCGAGCTGGATGCGCTGGCCCCGGATGAACGCGCGGACGCGGTGCTCCCGGACCGCCACGATCGCAAGCGCCACCGCGAAGCACGGAAGCAGCGCCGCGAACTGCATCCGCGTGAGCATCCCGAGCGCGGCGAGCACGAGGAAGAGCGCGTAGCTGCGGACACCCGGCCGGTCGAGCGCGTGCACGCCGGCCGCCGTGGCGCCGAGCATGATCGGGTACGCGAACGGCTCGGAGAGGACGAAGCTCGAGTAGAGGAGCGAGGGCACGGCCAGGCTCATCGCGGCCGCCGCGAGCGCGGCCCGCGAGCCGAGGCCGACCCGGCGCGCGAGCCAGTAGACCGGGAGCGCCGCGAGCGACATGACGATCGAATCCACCGCTTGCACGGCCCGGTACCCGTCCGCCACGCTCGGAAGGAGCCAGGCCGGGGCGGTGAGGAGGGGCTCGAGGAGGGGCAGGAAGTGGGCGGAGACGCCGCGAACGGCCGGCAGGTGGCCGTGGGCGATCGACCGCGAGAACGAGGCGTACATGTACTCGTCGGGGAAGTAGTCCGGCGTCGGCCGGAGCCAGGCGGCGACCAGGCGAACGGCTGCGCTTCCCGCGACGAGGAGGGGCAGAGGGGCCGCGACCACGCGGAGGGCGACGTGCCCGAGCGCGCGGCGCGGCTGGTCGGCGACGGCGCTCACCAGCTCGGTATCGACCCCTCCACGGTACTCCTTGAGCAGGCCGACCAGCCGGCCGATACCCCTCGGGTGAGGGTTTCTGCCTCCGTCATCGTCGTCGCGTACGACTCGGGCCCCGGCCTGCTGTCGTGCGTCGCCTCGGTCTGGGCCGACGAGCCCGACTGGGAGGTGATCGTCGTCGACAACGGCGCCGGCGGCGACGAGATCGACGCCGTCGTCCGCGCAGGACGCGCGACCGTCGTCAAGCCGCACGCGAACCTCGGCTTCGGCGGCGGGTGCAACCTCGGCGCACGCGTCGCCGCCGGCGACCGGCTCGTCTTCCTCAACCCGGACACGATCGTCCCGCCCGGAGCGCTGCGCCGCCTCGTCGCGCCGCTCGGCGACCCCGACGTCGCGATCTCCACGGGGCGCCTCCGCCTTCTCGACCGGCCGGAGCTGTTGCATGCAGAGGGGACGGTCATCCACGTCAGCGGGCTCGGCTGGTCCGGCGGCTACGGAACCGCCGGGCACGAGTCGACCGAGATCGTCGACGTGACCGCGCCGTGCGGCGCGGCGATGGCGATGCGCGCGGAGACCTTCCGCGAGCTCGGTGGGTTCCACGACGAGCTCTTCCTCTACCAGGAGGACGTCGAGCTCGGATGGCGCGCGCGCATGTCGGGCGGACGCGTCGTCTGCAGTCCCGGCGCCGACATCTACCACAACTACGACTTCGAGCGACACGCCGGCAAGCGCTACTTCATGGAGCGAAACCGGATCGCGTTCCTCGGCATCTGCTTCTCGGCTCGCACGCTGCTGCTGCTCTCGCCGGTGCTGCTCGCCACCGAGGCGGCGATGCTCGTGCTCGCCGTGCGACAGGGCTGGCTGCGCGCGAAGCTCGCGGGCTGGTTGTGGCTCCTTCGGAACGGCGGAATGCTGCTGCGCAGGCGGCGGGAGACACAGCGGCGAAGGCGCGTCGGCGACCGCGAGCTTGCCGGCCTCCTCACTGCCGTCGTCGATCCCGGGATGCTCGAGGTCCCTGCCTTCGTCCGCCTCCTCAACCCCCTGCTCCTCGTCTACTGGGCCGCTGCGCGGCGCGCGTTGTGACCGTCTCCCGGTCGAACCTCATCGCTCGGAACACGTCGCTCCAGACGGCCGGGCACGTCGTCGGCCTGGGCGTCGCAGTCGGCTCCGCCGCGATCCTCACGCGGTACCTCGGCGTGCGCGCATACGGCACGCTCAGCCTCCTCGGCGTGCTGCTCACGCTTCCCGTCACGGTGCTCAACGGGAGCCTCGACACGCTGACGGTCCGGAGGCTGTCGTCCGGCGAGCACGAAGGCGCAACGTTCCTCTCGAACGTCCTCGGCGTGAAGCTCGCAGTCACGGGCGCGTTCGCAGCGGCCGCCGTCCTCGTCACGATCGCAGCGCCGGTGTCGCTGCCGCTGCGTCTCGCGGTCGGCGTCTTCGGGATCGCCGTCGTCGCCTCCGGCGTGCAAGGGACGCTGCTGGCGGTCGAGCAGGCGCGCCTCGACTTCCGGCTTCCGGTCGTCGTCGACATCGGCGGCCGCGTGGTCACGCTCGCAGGCGTCGCGCTCGTCGTGCTCTCCCCCCATCCCGGCGACCCGCTCACGCGCGTCGCGCTCGTGGTCACCGCCGGCGCCGCCGCGACGCTCCTCTGGCTCGCCGTCACGGTGATCGCGCGCCGCCGCCGGCTGTCGCTTCGCCCGGCCGCCAGGCGCAGGTCATGGGCGGAGCTCGGGCGCAGCGGCGTGCCGCTCGCGCTCATCAGCCTCCTCGGCCTCGTCAACTACCGGCTCGACGTCGTCGCGCTCGGCGCGCTCGCCGGGACACACGCCGTCGGCATCTATGCGGTCGCGACGCGGTTCATGGACGCCGTCCTGCCGCTCGCCACCTTCTTCGTCGCAGCGGCGTTCCCGGTGCTCTCCGCGACCGCGCTGGAAGCAGCGTCGCAGCGAGAAGGACGCGCGCGGCGTGCGGCGGAGTTCCTCGCGCTCGCGTCGATCCCGATCATGGTGGGCGGCTGCGTGTTCGCGCCGCAACTCGTGCACATCGTCGCCGGGCATGCGTACGCCGCATCGGTGACACCGCTACGCCTGCTGCTGCTGTCGCTGCCGTTGAGCTACGTGAGCACGTTCCTGCTCTATCTGCTCATCGCCGCCGACCGGCAGCGGCAGGTCGTGCCGCTCATGGTCGCGAGCATCGCATTGAACCTCGCTCTGAACGTCGCGCTCGTGCCCTTCTACTCGTACGACGGGCCCGCGATCGCGACGCTGACGACGGAGATCGCCGGCATGGTCGTGCTCCTCGAGATGGTGCGCCGCATGCTCGGCATCCGCGTCCTCTCGATCTCGCTCGTGCGGACGGCCGGAGCCGGCGCCGCGATGCTCGCCACGGCGCTCCTGCTGCAGCCCGTCGACGCGGTGCTCGCGTGTGCCGCCTCGATCGTCGCCTACGCGGCGGCGTCGCTGACGTTGCGCGTCGTACGGCCCCTCGACCTGAAGCTGCTCGTGGGGAAGGCGACGTGACCCGCGTCGGCGTCATCATCGTCAACAAGAACGCGGGGTCACACCTCGCGCAGACGCTCGAGTCGCTTGCGCGACAGACGACGGCGCCCCACCGCGTCATCGTCGTCGACAACGCGAGCGACGACGGCTCGGTCGACGGGCTCGACGCCCGCTTTCCGAAATTCGAGATCGTCCGCTCGTCCGAGAACCTCGGTTTCGCGGCGGGGAACAACCTCGCGCTGCGCATGTGCGGCGACTGCGAGCTCGTCGCGCTGCTGAACCCGGACGCCTTCCCCGAGCCGGACTGGCTCGCGACGCTCGTCGCCGCCGCGGCCGACCATCCGGAGTGCGCCGTGTTCGGCAGCAAGCTCGTGCTCGCGGGCGACCGGAGCACGCTGGACGGGACCGGCGACCAGTACCACGTCAGCGGCCTCGCATGGCGGCGCGACCAGGGCGCCTCCGTCGACGTCGCCCGCGAGCGAGGCGAGACATTCTCCGCCTGCGCGGCCGCGGCGCTCTACCGCCGCGACGCGCTCGTCGCCGTCGGCGGGCTCGACGAAAGCTTCTTCTGTTACTACGAGGACACCGACCTCGCGTTCCGGCTGCGGCTCGCCGGTCATCGCTCCATGTACGTGCCGGAGGCGGTGGCGCTGCACGTCGGGTCGGCGACGACCGGCGCGCTGAGCGCTTTCACGATTTACCACTCCGCGCGCAACCAGCTCTGGACGTACGTCAAGAACATGCCGGGGCCGCTGTTCTGGCTGTACCTGCCACAGCACATCTTCGTCAGCTTCTTGACGGTCTTCGCATACACCCTGCACGGTCGAGGCGGCGCTGCGCTCGCCGGCAAGCGGGATGCGGTGCGAGATCTGCCGAGGGTGCTTGCCGAGCGGCGCCGGATCCAGGCAGCCCGAGTGGTGAGCAGCCGCGAGATGCGGGCGGCGATGTCGCGTGGCATGACCGGCTACGTCGAGACGTTCTCGTCGCGATTCCGGACGCGGCAGACCACCGACCTGCCGCCGCGGCGCGCGCATCTCCGGCACCTCGACGGCATGCGCGGTCTTGCCGCGCTCTTCGTCGTCCTCCACCACACGTGGCTGACGGTCTGGCCGAACGTCGAGGGGACGCCGGTCGAGCCGATCGGCAAGGCGACGCGCTTCCTCGCGTTCGGTCACTTCGCGGTCGTCGTCTTCATCGTCCTGTCGGGCTTCTGTCTGTCGATCCCGGTCGCGCGAAGCAGCGGGCTCGCCGGCGGCGCCGGGCGCTTCTTCCGCAGCCGCGCCCGGCGGCTGCTGCCGCCGTACTACGCGTCGTTCGCGCTGTCCCTCGTGCTCGTCTGGACGCTCATCGGACGCCGGACGGGCACGCACTGGGACATCTCCGTGCCGGTCGATTGGCACGGCTACCTCGGCAACGGGCTCATGCTCGGCGACGTCCTCGGCGGCGGCCAGCTCAACCACGTGTGGTGGTCGGTCGCACTCGAATGGCAGATCTATCTCGCGTTCCCGTTCCTCGTCGGATGCTGGCTCGCCTTCGGCGCCGGCCCGGCGACGGCCCTCGGCTGGATGCTCGCCGGGGCCGCGTGGCTGACCGTCACGCTCGTGCCGAGCGTGGGTCCGGTGCACCTCGCAGGTGCGCTGCCCTGGTTCCTCGCCCTCTTCTCACTGGGGATGCTCGCGGCCGCGATCGTCGAGACCGACGCGCCGCGCATGCGCTCGCTGCGTTCCTGGAGGCGCTGGAACGCGGCTGCCCTGCTCGCCTGGCTCGGCGTCGTCGCCGTCTGCGTGGCGGAGGGGCGTAGCCGCGTCTTCTCCCATCTCGGCCCGGTCGACCTCGCGGTCGGCGTCGCGGCCGCGTGCGCCATCGTGGCGAGCTCGCGCAGCGAAGGACGTCTCAGCCGGGTCTTCGGATGGCGCCCGCTCGTGTTCGTCGGCGGGTTCTCGTACAGCCTCTATCTCATCCATGCGCCGCTGCTGCAGGTGATCTGGCAGTACGACGTGAACCCGCTCGCGCTCGGCCCGTCCGCCACCTTCCTGCTCATGCTGCTCGTCGGCGTGCCGGCCGTCGTGGGCGGGTCATACGTCTTCTTCCTCCTCTTCGAGCGGCCGTTCCTGAGCCCGGCGCACCGGGCCAGGATCGGGGCGGGCGCCCGGCCCCGGAGGCGTTCCCAGCCGGGCCCCACAACCCCTCAAGCCGCGGCCGCCGGACGCCGATGAATCGCGCAATGGCACTGCCGGCCGCCCGATACAGCGACGTGCCCCAGCTCGTTCCGGCGGGCCTCGTCTCGTTCATCGTGCCCGCGTACAACGAGGAGGCGACGATCGCCGACGTCCTCGAGCGGCTCGCCGAGCTCGAGCTCGACATGCAGCTGATCGTCGTCGATGACGGCTCGACCGACCGCACCGCGCTCATCGCCGAGCGGTTCGCGCGCGAGCACCCGGGAACGCTCGTCCTCAAGCGGCCGCACGGCGGCAAGGGCGCCGCGATTCGCGCCGCGATTCCCGAGGTCGCCGGCGACATCGTCGTCATCCAGGACGCCGACATGGAGTACGACCCCGCCGACGTCCCCGCGCTCGTCGAGCCGATCCGGAGGGGCGCAGCCGACGTCGTCTACGGCTCGCGGCTGTCCGGCGGCCGTCCGCAGCGCGCGCATCTGTTCTGGCACCGCCTCGGCAACCGCGTCCTCAGCCTGCTCACCTGCATCCTCTTCAACACGACGCTCACGGACGTCGAGACGGGCTACAAAGCGGTCCGCACCGACGTGCTGCGCAGCCTCGATCTCAGCCGTTCGAGCTTCGCCATCGAGATCGAGTTCACCGCGAAGGTCTGCCGGCGCAAGCTGCGCATCTACGAGATCCCGATCGCGTACTACGGACGCACGCACGACGAGGGGAAGAAGATCACCTGGCGCGACGGGTTCGTCGCGCTGGCCGTCCTCTTCGCCGAGCGCATGCGGCCCCGCCCGAAGCAGATCGAGGCGCGGACGCGGGAGCACGAGCCGCCGGTGCTCGTGCTCGGAACGTTCACGAGCGACGCACTCAAGGCGAACTAGAGCAGCCATGGACCTCACTGTCAGCCGGCCGATCAAGATCTTCGCCCTCGTCGCGGTGGTGGCAGCCGCGGGCGGGATGGCGATGCTGGCGATGAAGCCGAAGCAGGCTGCCGCGCCGCCCGTCGTCATCTCGAAGCCCGCAGTCTCCCCCGCGAAGCCGACGGCGACGCCGGCCACGCACGGCGCGGTGACGGCGCACGCACCGGTGAAGACTCCGGCGAAGACCGCCGCGGCCCCGCCGGCAAAGGCGCCGGTGGCCACGCCGAAGCCTCCGGTGGTCTCGTCGAACGGGCTCCCGTCGACCATCGACGCGGCGTTCGCGAAGCACGCGATCGTCGTCGTCTCCGTCTTCGATCCGCAGTCGGCGACCGACGCGATCTCGTACTCCGAAGCGAAGGCCGGAGCGGCCGTTGCGCGCGTCGGGTTCGTCGGCGTCAGTCTCCTGGACAGCCCGCTCGCCGCAGCGCTCACGTCCGCGCTCCCGGGCGGCGGACTGCTCCCGGCGCCGGGCGTCCTCATCTACCGCCGGCCGGGCACGCTCGTCCAGCGGATCGACGGGTTCACCGACCGCGACGTCGTCGCGCAGGCCGCGGCGGCATCGGCCACGGCCGCGCCGATCACCGGCGCGGGCTCGTGAGCCTTCTCCGGCAGCAGCACACCGCGCGCGAGCTCTTCGCGCGCCATGCGAAGCGCGACGGCCGCTCGGTCGCCCGGCTGCGGGCGATCGACTACGGCGACTCGTGCGTCGTCGAGACCGAGGTCTTCCCGGCCCACGGCGACGCCGCGATCCAGCCCGGCCCGTACACGTTCGCGGACGCCCACCAGGCGACGGCGTTCGTCACCGAGGCGGTCGAGTCGCTGATGTATCTCGGCTGCGACGTCTACGCCGAATAACACGCGACTGTCGCGACTTCCCGACATTCTCCGTGACGGGGAGTGTCCCCCGGTCAGGTCCCGCTCAGACGGAGACGCGGGCGAGCTCTTCGACCGACGTGAGGCCGGCCGCGACCTTGGCGAGGCCGTCGTCCCAGATCCCGCGCATGCCCGTCTCGAGGGCGGCGCGCTCGATCTCCTCGCGTGACGCCTTCCGGGACGCGAGGGCGGCGAGGTCCTCGGTCATCTCGAGGAGCTGGAAGATGCCGATCCGGCCCCGGTAGCCCGTCTGGTTGCACCGCGGGCAGCCGCGCTTGCGATAGAACGCCATGCCGTCGACCGATGCCGCGACGTCGGGCGACACGCGCGCGGCGAGCAGCTCGTCGACCGACGGGCTGTACATCTCGCAGCAATGCGTGCACAGCTTGCGCGCAAGCCGCTGGGCGAGGACGCCGCTCACGGCCGCACCGGTGAGGAACGGCTCGACGCCCATCTCGTTCAGGCGCGTGAGCGCGCCAGGCGCGTCGTTCGTGTGCAGCGACGAGAGCACGAGGTGGCCCGTGAGGGCGGCCTCGATCGAGATCTTTGCCGTCTCGCCGTCCCGGATCTCGCCGACCATCACCACGTCGGGATCGGAGCGGAGGATCGACCGGAGCGCAGCCGCGAAGGTCATCCCCGCGCGGTTGTTGATCTGCACCTGGTTGACCCCGCTCATGCGGTACTCGACCGGGTCCTCGACCGTGATGATGTTGATCTCCGGCCGGTTGATCTGGCTGAGGCACGCGAACAGGGTCGTCGACTTACCGGAACCGGTCGGGCCGGTGACGAGGAGCGCGCCCGTCGGGCGCGTGACGATCTTCGACAGCCGGTCGCGCATCTCCTCGGAGAGCCCGAGCTCGGTCAGCGTCGGCGGCCGCCGCGACTTGTCGAGGAGGCGCATGACGATCTTCTCGCCCTCGACCGTCGGAAGTGTCGCGACGCGGACGTCGAGCATCCGGCCGGCCGCGGCAGCGTTGAGGGAGATGCGGCCGTCCTGCGGCTTGCGCCGCTCGGCGATGTCCATCTTCCCGAGCACCTTCAGGCGCGTCGTCACGCCGGGCGTCAGCCGCTTCGGGATGCGCTGCATCTCGTGCAGGACGCCGTCGATCCGGAACCGGACGACGAGCGAGTCCTCCTGCGGCTCGAAGTGGACGTCGGAGGCGCCGTCCTCGGCCGCCTGGAAGAGCACCGAGTTGACGAGCCGGACGAGCGGGACGTCCGAGACGCCGTCGTCGACCTCGAGGTCGGTGTGGTTGTCGTCGGCGAGCTCGGTGTCCTCGTCGTCGGCGAGCGCGACCCGGGCGCCGAACGCCTCGGAGTTGCGGACGAGCTTGCGAACGGAGGTGAGGATGTCCTCGCGCGAGGCCACCCCGAGCTCGACCGGGTGGCGGGTGGCGAGGCGAAGCTCGTCGATCCCGTGCAGGTTGGCCGGATCGGCGACCGCAACGAGCAGGGTGTCCCCGCGCAGGGCGTACGGGATGGCGATGACGCGCTCGAGCACGTGCAGCGGGATGAGCCGGGCTGCGGTCTCGTCGACGTCGGCGAGGGCCAGGTCGACGAGCGGAAGCTGGTGGCGGGCGGCGAGGATCCGGGCGATGCCGTCAGGGGAGGCGATCCCCTCCTCGACGAGCGCCTGGGCGAACGAGCCACTCTGGCGCGCGCGGCCGCGGACGAGCGCGAGCTCGTCCGCCGGGACGAGCTGCGTCGCAGCGAGCAGGTCGGCGACGAGCTCCGCGAGCTCGTTGACGCCGTACTCGCCGCCGATCGAGGGCGCGCGCAGGCCGCCCGCCGGCATGACGGTGCGGAGGAAGGGGGGTTCCTGGCTCTGGTCGCTCATCCGATCCCTCGAACGAGGTATCGGCATCCGCCCGGGCGGCCATTAGGGGGTTCGACAGGCGAGGAACATCCCTCGGCTGAGGGTGATCCTGGCCCTACGCCCTAAAGCGGCCTGCGACGGAGGCCGAAATCGAGAGCAGCGATGAAAGCGATCGCGCTGCGCCTGCGCCTGCAATCCGACTCCGGCTTCTCGTTGGTCGAGCTGGTCGTCACGTGCGCCGTCATGGGAATCATCATCGGCAGCATGGCGACGATCTTCGTCGCCGGCGAGCGGGCGAACGCGGACGCCACGGCCCGCATGACGAGCCAGCAGGGCGTCCGCACGGCCTTCGACAAGCTCGAGTACGACGCACGCTGCGCTTCCTCCGCGACGCTGCTGAACAAGACCGGCAGCAACGGTGCCGGCGTCTACCTGACGCTCCCGGGCCAGTGCGACCACGCGACCGGAAACGTGACCTGGTGCGTCAGCAGCGGCGCGCTCATCCGCAACACCGGGACGACCTGCGCGGCGACGACGAACAAGATCACGTACATCGCCGGCGTGACGTCGGCGACGCCCTTCTCCTGCTACTCGCCGGCGGCGGGAGCGGTGCCGCAGGTGCAGGTCGCGCTCACGGTCAACCCCGCGACGCGCAACGCGGACAAGACGGCGGCGACCGACTACATCACCTTGCACAACGACCCGCAGACGTACAACACCAACACCACCGCGGCCACCCTCCCCGCGGCGACGATTACCGTCGCGAGCACGAGCGGCTTCTCCAACGCCGGCACGCTCGGCACGGTGACGAACGGCACCATCACATACACCGGGACGACGTCGACGACGTTCACCGGTGCCACCGGTGGGACAGGCAGTCTCGTGACGAACAGCACTCTCGTGGCGAACGGATGCTCGTGATTCGCGCGCGCCTGCACCGGCTCGTCCGCGAGGAAACCGGCGTCGCGCTCGTGCTCGCGCTCATCATCATGGCGGTCCTCGCCGGTACGACGGCAGCCCTCGTCATCCCGGGCGCCGTGAACCAGCGGAGCTCGCTGAAATCGGCCGACGCCCGCCAGGCATTCGCGCTCGCCCAGACCGCGCTCGCATACGGCGAGGGCTCCGTCTACGGCGCCGGACAGACCGGCAAGTCACCGACGAGCGGCTTGCACACGATCCCGGCGCAGCCGGGCGGTGGAACCGGGACCTGGTACGCAACCGTCGCCGCCGACGGCATCACGTGGACGGTGAACGCGACCGGCGTCGTCGACAGCGTCACCCGCACGGTGCATGCGCAGGCGACCGACCCGACGACCACCCTCGTCACGGACAGCGGCGTCTGGAACTACGTGTACGCCGACGCCGCCGGAACGACGTGCGCGACGAGCTGGAGCGGCAATGTCTCGGTCACCGTGCCCATCATGGTCCGCGGCGACCTCTGCCTCGGCGGCTCGCTCAAGTTCACCGGGAGCCAGCTCCAGGTGGGCGGCAACCTGAGCGTGACCGGCTCTGCGGCAATCGGGACATCCACCACGAAGATCCAGTCGCTGCAGGTCGGCATCGACTCCAGCTCGACGAGCACCTGCCAGTCGGTCGCGCCCGGAAGCGGCGTCTGCGACGGCTCCCACGGACCAATCTACGCAGCGTCGGTCGTGAAGGGCATGTCGGTCACGCCGCAGATGCCGTGCATCGGCCAGCCCACGTCGTGGGACTCGCAGTGCACCGGAACCAACAACGGAACGTGGGCCAAGCTGCACACGATCTACGACGCGCAGCTGGCCGCGACCAAGACCGGCTGCCCAACGAACCTCCTCGACACCAACTCGACACTCGACAACAGCGACACGTCGATCAGCTCGGTGATGTTCGGCAGCGACTACGACTGCAAGATCGGCACCATCGGCGAGATCAAGTGGACGAGCGCGACCCACACGCTCGCCGTCAGCGGCACCCTCTACTTCGACGGGAGCCTCTCGATCAGCGGCACGACCCTGTACACCGGGCAGGCCTCGATCTACTTCACGGGCGGGGTCTCCATGGGCAACAACTCGTCCTTCTGCGGCATCGCGAGCTGCACGACCTCTTGGGACCCGGACGTGAACGGGATCATCTTCGTCGCCGGCTGCTGGTCGAACTCGACGGGGAGCACGCTGACGACGTCGGGCTGCGTCAGCCTCGGCGGCGGCGCGACCGCCCAGTTCGGCGTCTACTGCACGACCGAATACTCCACCTCGGGCAACTCGTCGAACATGGGCCCGGTGCTCGCAAACACGCTCAACATCGGCGGCACCACCGCCTCGCTCATCCCGTTCCACTACATGCCGCCGGGAACGCCCCTCAGCACCCGCTTCGTCACCGTTCCCGGCTCACCGCCGAAGAACTGGTCCGGCTAAAGCCGGACGCCGCGTCAGCCGATCCTTCCCGCATGGACCTGAACGGCCTTCTCAGGCACGCCGTCGAGCTGGGTGCGAGCGACATCCACCTCAAGCTCGGCCGGCCGCCCGTCCTTCGCCGTGACGGCGGCCTCGTCGCGCTCGAGGCCCCGCCGCTGACCGACGCCGACCTCGCCTCGATTCTCGAGCGCGTCGGCTCCCGCTCGGCCGAGCGGCTCGCGGCATTCGGGACGACGGGCGACCTCGACATCGCCTACCAGGACGAGGATCTTCCGCGCTTCCGCGTCAACGCCTACCGGCAGCGCGGCGCCACGAGCTTCGCGTTCCGCGCGATCCCGAAGGTCGTCCCGACGCTCGAGCAGCTCGGCATCCCGCCGGTCGTGCGCACGCTCGCCGAGGAGCATCGCGGCCTCATCCTCGTCACCGGCGCGACCGGCTCGGGAAAGACGACGACGCTCGCCGCCATGATCGACCACATGAACAAGACGCGAACGCAGCACATCATCACGATCGAGGACCCGATCGAGATCCTGCATCCCGACCAGGGCTGCATCGTCAACCAGCGGGAGATCGGTCTCGACACCACCGATTTCGGCCAGGCGCTGCGGCGCGCGCTGCGGCAGGACCCCGACGTCATCCTCATCGGTGAGCTGCGCGACGCAGAGACGGCGCAGACCGCGCTCCAGGCGGCGGAGTCGGGCCACCTCGTGCTCTCGACGCTGCACACGATCGATGCCGCCGAGACGGTCGGCCGCATGGTCGAGTTCTTCCCGCCGGAGAAACAGCAGGTGATCCGCGCGATCATGGCCGGCGTTCTCCGCGGTGTCATCAGCCAGCGGCTGCTCCCGCGCGAAGGCGGTGGACGGGTCGCTGCGATCGAGGCGATGGTGATGAACGCGCGCATCGCCGACCTCATCCGCGAGGGGCGGGCGGACGAGATCACCGATGCCGTCGCCGAGGGCGAGTACTTCGG
>DASXLN010000348.1:0-2620 GCA_036496165.1 Gaiellaceae bacterium
CATCCGGTTGTTCGGCAGGTCGTTGACCTTGTGGTACATGAGCACGCGCAGCGTGCGACCGTCGCCGTCGACGGCGCGCACCGCGGTCGCGGTCTCGCCGATCGTCCGGTACACGGCGTTCTTCAGAACCTGCTTGACCTGCTCGCGGAGGACGGGCATCGGATCAGGGTAACGCCGCGTCCACGACGGCAGCGACCCGCGCCGCGTACTCACTGGGCGGAGGCATCAGCTCCTCGCCCCGGTGCCGCGCCGCCGCGCCGAGCCGCACCGCGGTCTCGCGGTCGTCGAGAACGCGAACGAGTGCGGCGGCGAGCGCATCGGCGTCGCCCGGCGGCACGAGGAGACCGGTGACGCCGTCCTCGACGACGTCGGGGATCCCGCCGGCGTCGCCGCCGACGACGGTCCGGCCGCGGCACATTGCCTCGATGACGACGCGGCCGAGCCCTTCGGCGCGGGACGGGAGGCAGAGGAGCGTCGCCTCGTCGATCGCCGCCCCCACGCCCGCCGCGTCGAGCGACTCCGTCCAGCGGAGCCCGCCGGCGAGCGGCGCGAGCGTCCCGCGACCGACGACGTGCAGCTCCGCATCGGGCACCGCATCGAGGACGCGGGGCCATGCGGCCACGAGCGTGTCGAATCCCTTGATCCGCTCGAGGGCGCCGATGAAGAGCGCCCGCGGCCGCTCGGGGAGAGGCGCCGGCGCGGCGGCGAGGAAGACCGCGCGGTCGAGGAAAGCCGGGAACTCGCCGGCGGGCTCGCGCCCGTACTGCCGGACGAGCCCGCTGGTGAACGGCGAGAGTGTGCGGATCGCGTCGGCCTCGCGGATGGCGAGCCGCGCCATCGCGTCGCCGACCGGGTTCAGAAGTCGCCTCGCGGGCGATCCGTACAGGCGGGTCGCCGCGCGCCAGTCCCCGTGCACGTCGAGCACGAGCTTCGTGTCGACGTGAGCCAGCCGCCGCGCGACGAGGAACGCCGTCGCCTCGTGCACGCCCTGGACGACCGCGACCTCGGGGCGGAACGTGCGCAGCTCACGCGCGATGCGGAGCGGAAGCCGCGCGTAGTAGAGGGGGCCGTCGAGGGCCGGCGACGGTGCCGCGAGCGTCAAGCGCTCCGAACGCACGGGCGAGCCCGCTTGGGCTGCGGCGACGATCCGGTAGTCGAGCAACTCACCGACGGCGTCCCATTTGCGCCGCTGCGTCTCGTCGAGCGGCAGGCGGAAGCGCTCGCGCGAGACGAAGAGGACGCGCGGCTTCATCGGCGCACCTCGCTCACCACCGCGTCGGCCCAGTGCTCGACCGAGTGCTCCGCCTCCACGCGAGCGCGCAGGCGTCGCCGCTCCTCCCACGACAACGACATTGCGGCTCGGATCGCCGAGGCGAGGCCCGCGGGGTCGCCGTCGGTGAAGCGGAGCTTCGCCGGGAGCAGCCGGTCGAACACGGGAGACGCCGCGACGACGGGCAGGCACGAGGCGAGCGCCTCGAACACGACCTTGTCCGCGGTCGTGCCGTGGGTGGCGTTCACGAGGACGTCTGCCTCGGCCAGGAGGCTCGGCACCTCGACGCGCGGGACCGCATCCAGGAGCTGCACACGGTCCTCGAGACCGAGCTCGCGCACGAGCTCGGCCAGGCGCGCGCGGACGCGTGCATCGTTCCGTGTCGCCTCCTCGCCGCGCACGGTCAGTTGTGCACCGCGGAACGCCGGTAGCGCTCGGATGGCGACGTCGTGCCCCTTCACCTCCGCGTAACGGCCGAGCGAGAGCAGATGCAACCCGTCGCGCCGCGGGCGCTCGTTGCACTCGAACGCATCGGTATCGATGCCGTGCCCGATGGCGCGGATCTTCTGCGACGAGACCGGGGCACTTCTCTCGTCGACGCTGAGAATCGCGTCGACGATGCGGACGGAGCGATGGAAGTTGCGTCCTCCACGCTGCTGTGTGAACCAGAGAAGCACCGGCACACGCAACGGTTTCAGCACCGGTGCCGCGAGCAGCGCGTACACCGGCGACATGTGGGCGAGGAAGCCGTCCGGCCTGCCGCGCAGGACCTCCTGCGCCAGCGCGGCCTCGAAGCGAGCGCCGCGCAAGAGCTGCGTCGGCGCCGCGAACGAGCGGAAGCGCGCGTTCGCGGGCAGCGAGCCGGCCTCGGACGCCAAGACGACGACCTCGTCGAACCGCGCTGCGAGTGCGGTGACCATGTCCGCCGCCGCTCCGAGCGTCGGATGGGACGCGTCGATCTTCTGCGTCGCGAAGATCAGCTTCAACGCTGCAGCTCGTCGACGAGGTCGCGCATGCGGGTCGCGAACTGCTCCGGCGACTGGAGCCAGCGCGCCGAGTCGGCGAGCGCGGCGGCACCGAGGGACTCGGCGAGCCCCGGCTCCGACAGCGCGCGCACGAGCGCAGCCGCCAGCGCCTCCGGGTCGTCCGGAGCGACGAGGAGCCCGCTGACGCCGTCCTCGACGATGTCGGGGATGCCCCCGGCTCGAGCACCGACGACGCCGCGACCACGAGCGAACGCCTCCATCGCCACGCGCGGCAGGCCCTCCGAGAACGACGGAAGGACGAAGACGGCGGCCTCGTCGAGCGCGCCGGCGACGCCTTCGGACGGAACCCACTCGTCCCAGCGCA
>DASXLN010000349.1:0-2999 GCA_036496165.1 Gaiellaceae bacterium
GCGGCGATCCAGAAGCCGGGGACGTCGGTCTCGCCGAGAAGGAAGTCGGCGTCGGGCGTGAATGCCTCGGGCCCGTTGAAGAACATCTTCACCTCGGCGGTCTCCATCGCGGGCACGCGGTGGATGGAGTTCGTGAAGAGCTCCTCCATCCGGTCCCACTCCTGCGGCAGGAGCTTCGCCTCGAAGCCGTCGGGAATGCCGTCGATCGCCCATGACGCGGGCTTGCGCTCGTAGCCGCCCATGACGAGGCCGCCGATCTCGGTGCGGAAGTAGATGAGGTTGTCGGGGTCGCGCAGGGTCGGCAGCGGCTCGAGCGGTGGGTCGAACGGCTCGGTGACGAGGTACTGGTGGCCGAACGGGATCATCGGCACGTCGACGCCGACGAGCTCCGCCACCTGGCGCGCGTACATGCCGGCGGCGTCGACGACGACCTCGCACTCGATCCGCCCCTTGTCGGTCTCGACGGCGCACACACGGCCGTCGCGCGTCTCGATCCCGAGCACCTTCGTGCGCACCTCGATCTGCGCGCCGAGCCGGCGAGCACCGTCGGCGAGCGCGAACGTCAGCTGCGACGGGTCGAGGTAGCCGTCGTCGGGGATGAACGCGGCCGCAAGCACGCCGTCGGTCGACATCGGCGGGAAGAGCTGCTGCGCCTCGTCGGCGGAGACGATCTCCATCGGCAGACCGAACGTCTTCGCCCACGAGGCCTGGCGCCGGATCTCCTCGAGGCGCGGCTGCGACGACGCAAGCCGCAGGCCGCCGAGCTGGTGCCAGCCGGGATCGTTGCCGGTCAACTCCTCGAGCTCCGCGTAGAGCCCGACCGAGTACTGCATCATCCGCGTCAGCGAGATCGACGAGCGGAGCTGGCCGACGAGACCCGCCGAGTGCCACGTCGATCCGTGCGTGAGCTGGAACTGCTCGACGAGGACGGAATCCGTCCATCCCTGCTTCGCCAGGTGGTAGAGACAGGAGCAGCCGATGACGCCGCCGCCGACGACGACGGCGCGGGCACGTTCGGGAGGCACAGTGCGACCCTAATAGGATCCTCCGATGCCGTTGGAGGAAGTGCTCGAGGCCGTGCCCGAGCTGCGCGACGCGACGAGCGTCGCGGATCTCTCGGGCGGCCTGACGAACACGAACTACAAAGTGGTGACGCCCGGCGGCGCCTACGTCGTCCGCATCGCGGGCCGGGACACCGACCTGCTCGGCATCGACCGTCCGAACGAGGTGCACAACACGATCGCGGCCGCCGAGACCGGCGTCGGCGCCGCCGTGATCGCGGCGCTGCCGGAGCACTCCGCGCTCGTGCTCGAGTTCATCGAGGGGACGCGGCTCCACGCGGAGAGTCTCGGCAGCCGGCTCGACCAGGTCGCTGCCGCCTGCAAGCGTCTCCACGCGGGGCGACCGTTCCAGCTCAAGTTCGACATGTTCGACCTGCAGCGGCGGTATCTCGCGACCGTGCGCGAGCGCGGCTTCCGGCTCCCCGACGGCTACCTCGAGCTCGAGCCGCGCATCCGCGCGATGGAGGACGCGATGCGGCGGCGGCCCGAGCAGGGAGTGCCGTGCAACAACGACCTGCTCGCCGAGAACTTCATCGACACGGGCAACGGCCTGCGCCTCATCGACTACGAGTACTCCGGCAACAACGAGCCGTCGTTCGAGCTCGGGAACTCGTGGAGCGAGTCGCGGCTCTCGCTCGAGCAGCTGGACGAGCTCGTCGCGGCGTACTACGGCGCGCCGTATCCGGCGAAGGTCGCGCGCGCCCGGCTATGGGGCGTGATCGCGAAGTACGGGTGGATGCTGTGGGCGTCGATCCAGGAGGGCGTCTCCGAGATCGAGTTCGACTTCTGGTCGTGGGGCCTCGAGAAATACGAGCGGGCCGCCGAGGAACTCGACGGCCCGCTGTTCGAGCAGTTGCTGTCAGACGTGCAGCGCGACGACTAGATCTGCACCGGCGCGGGCAGCTCCATCACCTCGTCCGCCGGCACCTCCGTGTGCGCCGGCTTGTTCCGCTGCACGAGCGCGAAGTAGATCGCTCCGACGATGACGATCACACCGAGCGTGCTCCACAGCACCGGCTGGCTGTTCAGCCAGTGCCAGTGGAAGTTCAGCCCCGGAGCCTCGGTCGCAGGGCGCGGGTTCGTCGCGGCGCGCGGCCATAGCATGTTGATGAACATGCCGCCGCCGTACGCGATCGCGAGGACGGTGAGCGGAAGCCCCCAGCGCCCGAGCGAGAACGGCGCCTTCGTCTTCGGCCAGCCGCGCAGGCGGGCACGAAGCAGGGCGACGTTCCCGATGAGGTAGCTGAGGTAGATCATCCCCGTCGCGGCGATCGCGATGATCGCGACACCGGCGTACTGGATGAACGGGATCGCCGACAGGAGGCCGACGACGATGCACGACAGGATCGGCGTGTGCAGCTTCGGATGCACCTTGCTCAGGTGACGCGAAGCGGGAAGCGCGTCATCGCGCGACATCCCGAAGCACAGCCGGATCGTCGACGTCTCGATCGCGAGGCAGCAGACGAAGATCGCAGCCGAGACGACGAGCAGGAACACCGTCGAGAACGCGTTGCCGAAGTTCGCGTCGATGATCTGTGCCGGGCCCCAGCCTTCCTTGATCGCCGTGTGCATGTCCGGGATGCCGAGGAGCATCGCGTACAGGAAGATGCCGCCGATCACGAATGCGCCGATGATGGAGCCGATAACGGCCTTCGGCGCTTCGACGCGTGGATTCTTCGTCTCTTCCGAGAGTGTTGACGCGGTGTCGAACCCGTAGATGACGTACAGCGCCATGAACATCGCGACGAGGAACGTCCCTCCGGTGAGAGTCGTCCCCTGCGTGTGGAAGATGACGCCCGCGCTCTGGTGACGGTGGAGGAGCGCGACGATGAACGCAAACACGACCATTCCGAGAATCTCGAAGAGCACGCCCGTGTTGTTCACGAGTGCGACGATCCGGACCCCGAAGATGTTCATGATCGTGATCAGCGCGAGCGT
>DASXLN010000350.1:0-10950 GCA_036496165.1 Gaiellaceae bacterium
GACGGAGGTTGCGACGAGCGCGCTCGTCGACGACGGCGAGCTTCTCGGGGAGCGCACCTCGCGCGCCCAGACCCTGCTCGAGGACGTCGATGCGCTGCTCCGGCAGGGCGGCAAGCACCCGCGCGACATCGACGCGCTTGCCGTCGGCGTCGGTCCGGGAAGCTTCACCGGGGTCCGCATCGGGCTGGCTGAGGCGCGCGGGCTCGCGCTCGCGCTCGATCTCCGCGGCGCCGGCGTCTCGACACTCGATGCGCTTGCGGCGGGTGCGCCGGGAGCGACGCCCGTGATCGACGCGCGCAGGCGTGAGGTGTTCACCCTGCTCGGCGGCGAGCCGGCCGTGCTGGCGCCGGCCGATCTTCGGGTCGAAGTAGGCGCTCTCTACATCGGCGACGGCGCACGCCGCTACCGGGCAGAGATCGAGTCGCGAGGTGGTCTCGTTCCGCCGGACGGCGACGACCGTCACGTCCCGCGCGCGCGCTTCCATGCCGCCCTCGCGGGCGAGCTCGGTCCCGTCGACGAGATCGAGCCGCTGTACTTGCGCACTCCCGACGCGAAGGAGGTGGCGCGATGACGACGCTCGAGCTCCGTCGCCTCGGGATCGGCGACCTCGCGGCCATCGAGGCGATCGAACGCCGCTCGTACCGCACGCCGTGGTCGCGGTCGATGTTCGCGAGCGAGCTGGCAAAGCCGAGCTCGATCTGCATCGGCGGGTTCGGCGTCGACCCGGACGACGAGAGCGGAACGCTGCACGGCTATCTCATCGTGTCGCGCTACGTCGACGCGTGGCACGTCATGAACGTCGCCGTCGACCCCGACCACCGCGGGCACGGCATCGCCACGCTGCTGCTCGAGCGCCTCTTCGAGCTCACGGTCGACGACGCCCGTCGTGGCTATACGCTCGAGGTCCGCGTCACCAACTCCGTCGCGATCGCGCTGTACGAGCGGCTCGGGTTCGAGGCGCGGGGGATCCGCCGCGGCTACTACACCGACAACCGCGAAGACGCACTCATCATGTGGAAGGACCCCGTCGCCCGCGAGCGTCAGTGATGCGACTTCGCGCAGAACGTGGCACCACCGAGTAGGGCCTGGCCATCGTGCTCATAGAGCCACAGGTTGTGGCCGCATGAGATGTAGGCGCCGCTGATCATCAGCGGGACGTCTGAGCCCGTGACGAAGTCCGCGGTGGTGGGGCCATGCGAAGTTCGAACTGGCCGATATGTCGAGCCGTGAGCACCGGTGAAGGTGTACGTGTACGGGATGCTGCTGGCCAGATTGACGAACCGAGTCGTGAAATCAGGAAGGTTCGTCTTGCCGTAGTCCTCCCAGACCTCCCGTTTGCCGAAGGTGTCGTGGAGCAACGCGTCGAGGTTCCACACGACGTGGCCGTAGGCGCTGAGCCCGGCGGGCGGCCGGGCCGCGCTGCCACCGCAGGAGGCAGCGACAATGAGAACGAGAACTGCGAGGACGACGAGTGGGAGCCGCATTGTCAGAGCGAGTGATCTTAGGCATCGAGACGAGCTGCGACGAGACCGCCGCAGCGCTCGTCACCGCAGCCGGCGAGATCCGCGCGAACGTCGTCTCGTCGCAGGCAGACCTACACGCGCGCTACGGCGGCGTCGTCCCCGAGGTCGCGTCGCGCCGACACCTCGAGCTCGTCGCCCCCGTCGTTCGGGAGGCGCTCGGCGACGCAGGCGCGACGCTCGACGACGTCGACTCGGTCGCGGTCACGCAAGGCCCGGGGCTGGTCGGCGCATTGCTCGTCGGTGTCGCCGCAGCGAAGGCGATCGCGTGGTCGAGGCGGCTGCCGCTCATCCCGGTCGACCACCTGCGCGGGCACGTCGCCTCGCTCTACCTCGAGCCGGATCCGCTCGAGCCGCCGTTTCTCTGCCTGCTCGCGAGCGGCGGCCACACGTTGCTGCTCGACGTGCGCGGGTACGCGGAGGAGCACGTGCTCGGCACGACGCTCGACGATGCGGCGGGGGAGGCGTTCGACAAGGGCGCGCGGCTCCTCGGCCTCGGCTACCCGGGAGGCCGCGAGCTCGACCGCCTCGCGCGCGACGGCGACCCGACGGCATACGACTTCCCGGTCGCGCGCGTTCCCGGCCTCGACTTCTCCTTCTCCGGCTTGAAGACGGCGCTGCTCTACGCGACCCGCGACCTCGGTCCGGATGAGCTCGAAGCGAGGCGAGCAGATCTCGCCGCCTCGTACCAGCACGCGATCGTCCGTGCGCTCGTCGGCCGCGTGCGCGAAGCCGCCGACGGCAAGCAGATCGCCGTCGTCGGCGGAGTCGCCGCCAACTCGGAGCTGCGTGCCTCGCTTCCCGACGCGGCGCTCGCGCCCCTGCCGCTCTGCACCGACAACGCGGCGATGATCGCGTCCGCCGCGCGTTTCACCGCCCCCGTCGCGTATCCCGCCTATCTCGGCCTCGATGCGTACGCCTCGCGCTGAGGCGTGGTACGCCGCGATCTTCGCCGCGCTGGCCGCCGCTGCGACGGCTGCGATCATCGCGACGCGAGGAGAGAGCGCGAGCGTGCCCGTCGTCGCCTCCGTCTCGTCGCAGTCCTGGCGCGACGTCCTCGGCGTGCGCCCGCAGATCGACGTCGGCGGTCGCGTCATCGTCGTCCTGAAGACGCCGTCGCTCGGCGAACGCGTCGCGGCTGAGAGCGGCGCCCTCGACATCCAGCAGGAGCAGGCGTGGACGAAGGTCGAGCTGTCGGCCCAGCGGCTGCTGCTCGCGCGCCTCGCAGTGCAAGGCGTCGTCGTCCATCCAGAGGAGCGCTTCGCGCGCGTGCTCGACGGGTTCTCGGCCGTCGTCCCGCCCGACGTCGTTCCCATCGTCGAGCGCGACGCGAACGTCGCCGGCGTCTATCCCGTCCGCATCGCGTATCCCGCGGCGGTCGTCGCGCCGGCTGCCCGCGCCGCCGCGATCGGCGACCCCCTCGCGTCGGCGGCCGTCGACGGGCGCGGCGTGACGATCGCCCTCCTCGACACCGGGGTCGCGCGCAGCGTTCCCTTTCTGCGCGGCCGCCTGCTCCCCGAGATCGACGTCGCCGGCGCGGGCAGCGACGAGCACGGGACGGCAATGGCCGCGGTGATCGCACGGGTCGCGCCCGGCGCGTCGGTCCAGCCGATCCGCGTCGCCGGCGCGTACGCGCGGAGCGACCAGGTGATCGCCGGGCTCGAGCGCGCGGTCGACCCGAACGGCGACGGCGACGCGCACGACGCCGCCCGCATCGCGCTCGTCGCGCTCGCCGAGCCGTTCGCCGGCTTCGCCGACGGGCCGGAGGCGCTCGCCGCGGCGGGGGCGAGCGACCTGAACGTGCTCGTCGTGGCGCCCTCCGGAAACGACGGCCTCGGCGGCGCGTCGTACGGCGACGTCGCGGCACCGGGTGGCGCGCCGTCCGCACTCACCGTCGGCGCGCTCGACACGCGGCCCCTGATCGCAGAGGCGCGCGTCGTCGTCCGCGCCGGCCTGCAGACGCTCTTCGACGCGACCGCGCCGCTTGCAGGCGACGCGATTCCACGGCGCGACCTCGAGCTCCGCGCCAGCGCGCCGAACGGCCGGCTGTTCACCCGGCACGGCGGCAGCGTCGTCGCCGGCCGCGCGGCGCTCCTTCCCGTCGCTGCTCCGGTGCAGGCCGCCGCCGAAGCGGGTGCCTCGGCCCTGCTCCTGTACGGGCGCACACTGCTACCGGCGGGCGCGCTCGGAGGCAGCGTCCGCGTCCCGGCGTTCTCGCTGCCGGCCGGGGTCGCGCGCCGGATTCACGCGCGCCTCGCCGCCGGGGCACTCGTGACCGTGGCGATCGGCCGCGGCCGGCAGGTGCTCAACACCGGCGCCGGCCACGTCGCGCCGTTCTCGTCGACGGGGCTCGCGTTCGACGGCAGCGTCAAGCCGGACGTCGTCGCGCCCGGTGTCGCCGTTCCCGCCTTCGGCGGTCTCGGCGTGGACGGGTCGAGTGCCGCGGCGGCGGTCGCCGCCGCGTCGGCCGCCCTCCTCGCGCAGACACGACCGTCGCTCGGCGCCGACGCGCTCGGCGCGCTTCTCGTCGGCACGGCGCGGCCGCTCACGGGCGATCCCGTCACAGCGCAGGGCGCCGGCGAGATCGACGCCGGCCAGGCGGCGGCGGGAGAGGTGGCAGCGTCGCCGCCGACGCTCGCGCTCGGGACGTCCACCGCGCCCGGACGCACCGTGCACGCCGCGTTCACGCTCACGAATCTCTCGTCGCGCACGCTCCACCTCGACGTCGCGATCCGAACGCAGCACGAGGGAGCAGCGACCGTCGACTTCACCGTGCGGCCGCGGCGCGTGACGCTCGGCCCGGCGCACACGGTGCTCGTCCACGTCGACGCGCTCACGGCATCGCAGGCCGTCGGTGACGGCACCGCCGACGGCGCCGTCGTCGCGACGATCGCCGGCGGCGGCTCCGTTCGCATTCCGTGGGCGCTCGCCTTCGCGCCTGCGACCCGCGAGCCGCTCGTCGGGGCATCGTTCTCGCAGCGGGGGCTGCGGCTCATCGTCGACGCGGGGCGGGTGACGACCGTCGCCGGAGTCCGGCAAATCGAGCCCCTTGCTCGGCTGGACGTCCTGCTCGCGACGCCTTCCGGCAAGCAGCTCGGCGTTCTCGACCGGATCCGGGATGTATTGCCCGGGCGCTACACGTTCCAGCTCACCGGCTTCGGCCCGGGCGGAAAAAAGCTCGCGTCCGGCAGCTACGTCGCCACCGTGGTCGCATATCCGGCCGACGGGAGCGCCGCAGGGAGCCGAAGCTTCGGATTTGTGGTCCGGTGACCGGTCATATACTCGGATCCGAGGCTCCCGGACATTCGGACAAGGAGCGAAACGTGACAGCAGTCGAGGCGGGGGTCACCCACCTCCGCGAGAACCCGTTCGAGATCGCGCGCAACCAGCTCCGCCGGGTTGCGAGCGCTTTCGACATCGACCCGAACCTCGTCGCGGTGCTCGGCGAGTGCAAGAAGGCCGTCGAGGTGTCCGTCCCCGTCGGAATGGACGACGGCAGCACGCAAGTCTTCAAGGGGTACCGCGTCACGCACAACATCGCGCGCGGTCCCTCGAAGGGCGGCATTCGATACCACCAGGACGTCACCGTCGACGAGGTCAAGGCGCTCGCGATGTGGATGACGTGGAAGTGCGCGCTGATGGGCATCCCGTTCGGCGGCGCAAAGGGTGGCGTCGTGTGCGACCCGAAGAAGCTCTCGCGCAGCGAGCTCGAACGCATGACGCGGCGCTACACGACGGAGATCATCAACGAGATCGGGCCGGAGAAGGACATCCCCGCGCCCGACGTCGGCACCGACGGCAACGTGATGGCGTGGATCTTCGACACGTACTCGATGAACAAGGGCCACTCCGTGCTCGGCGTCGTCACCGGCAAGCCGCTGACGATCGGCGGCTCGCTCGGCCGCGAAGAGGCGACCGCGCGCGGCGGGCTTTACTGCATTCGCGACGCCGTCGCGAAGCAGGACCGCTCGCTCGCCGGCATGCGCGTCGCCGTGCAGGGATTCGGCAACGTCGGCAGCTTCCTCGCGAAGTTCCTGCACGAGGAAGGTGCTCTCGTCGTCGCGATCTCCGACTCGACCGTTGCCCTGTACAACCCGAAGGGCATCGACGTGCCGGCTGCGTTCGCGCACAAGCGCGAGATGCACACGCTCGGGGGCCTGCGCGACGCGGAGCAGATCACGAACGAGGAGCTGCTTCTCCTCGACGTCGACATCCTCGCGCCGTGCGCGCTCGAGCAGGTCATCACCGAGCGGAACGCCGACCAGGTGAAGGCATCGATCATCTGCGAGGGCGCCAACGGCCCGGTGACCCCGGCCGCCGACGCGATCCTCGAGGACAAGGGCGTGCTCATCCTTCCGGACGTGCTCGCGAACGCGGGCGGCGTGGTCGTCTCGTACTTCGAATGGGTGCAGGGCCTCCAGGAGTACTTCTGGAAGGAGGTCGAGGTGAACGCGAAGCTGAACGACATCGTCAGCCGCGCGTTCGACGAGACGTGGGAGACGGCGCAACGGCGCAACATGCCGATGCGCGTCGCCGCATACGGCCTCGCCGTCCAGCGCGTCGCCGAAGCGACGGTCACCCGGGGCATCTACCCGTAGCCGCCGTCACGCTCTACCACGCCGCGGGCTGCCACCTCTGTGAGCGCGCCCGCGGCGTGGTCGCCGAGCTCCGGGAGGAGCTCGGCTTCGAGCTGCACGAGGTCGACATCACCGGTGACCCCGCGCTCGAGGCGGAATACCGGGAGTGGCTTCCGGTCGTCGAGATCGACGGCCGGCGCCGCTTCACGTACCACGTGCAGCCCGACGCCTTCCGGCGTGCGGTTGCACAAGCACGCTCCTAGTCCCGCCTGCTACAACAGCTCCCGCTGTTACAAGCTCGGGAGGAGGTTCGGTGGCGGATCGCCTGACGGTCGGCGTCGCGTCACGCCTGTCTCGGTACCTCCAGGTGCTGACGCAGGCGCGGAAGATGGGAAAGATGCGGATCTCCTCCCAGGAGATCGCCGAGTACACAAACATCAACGCGACGCAGATCCGCCGCGATCTCTCCGCCTTCGGAAAATTCGGCAAGCGCGGCGTCGGCTACAACATCGACTCCCTCCTCGGTGAGATCCGGAAGATCCTCCGCACCCAGGGGCAGCACAACATCGCGCTCATCGGTGCCGGCAGGCTCGGCCAGGCGATCGCGAGCTCGCCGATCTTCGCCGAGCACGGGATCAACATCGCCGCTGTGTTCGACACCGACCCGGAGAAGCTCGGGCGGCCGATCGGGCACGTGACCGTCACCGAGTACGCGCGGCTCGCCGACAACGTCCGCGAGAAGAACATCATCGTCGGCGTCCTCGCCGTTCCGGCGTCGGCGGCCCAGCGTGCAGCAGACGACCTCGTCGGCGCCGGAGTGAAGATCATCTTCAACTACTCCGAGGCGCTGCTCGAGACTCCGTCCGACGTGACCGTGCACACGTCGAACCCGGCGGTCGAGCTGCTCTATGCGCTGTACTTCCACCTGACCTGAGGATCCTCATCTGGCACGGGTACCTCCTCGGAGGTACGGGCTCCAACGTGTACACGCGTGCACTTGCGCGTGAGTGGAGCAACGCCGGTCACGACGTCACGATCGTCTGCCAGGAGCGGCATCCGGAGCGCTACGACGTCGGCGGCGCGCGCATCGTCGTCCCCGATCTCCCGAACGGCGTGCTGCCGGTCTTCGTGCTCGACCGGTACGAGGGTCTCGACGCGCAGCTGCTCCAGGACGTCGACCCGCACGACCTCGAGCGCTACGTCGAGGCGAACGCCGCCGCGCTGAAAGAGCTGCTCCCGGCCGATCTCGTCTTCGCGAATCACGTGCTGCTCGGCGGCCCGGTCGCGAAGGAGGTCGGGATCCCGTATGCGGTCAAGGCGCACGGGTCGGAGCTCGAGTACTCGATGCGAGGGCGCATGAGCCTCGAGCGGTGGGGGGCGGAGGCGCTCGCGGATGCCCACGCGGTGTTCGTCGGCTCGGCGCACATCCGGGCCGTGCTCGAGGAGGTCGTCGGCCACGTCGACCGCGTGCACGAGGTGCCGCCGGGCGTCGACCTCGACGAGTTCGTTCCCGAGGATCGCCTGCGCGCGTTCGCCGGGCTCGTCGCCGAGGCCGAGGACGACCCGCAGGACGGGGACGAGCGTCATCCGGACCCCGGCAACGCGGCGCGCTTCGAGCAGGCGTTCGCGCGCGACGAGCCGACGGTGGTCTACGTCGGGAAGCTGATCGAGAACAAGGGCGTGCAGGTGCTCTTCGAGGCGCTGCGCGGCCTCGACGCGCGCGCGGTCGTCGTCGGCTTCGGCGACTACAGGCGCGAGCTCGAGGCGATCGCGCCGCCGCGCACGCTCTTCACGGGCGCGCTCGAGCACCGCCATCTCGTGCACCTGCTCCCGCTGTGCGACGTCGCCGTCGTGCCGTCGGTCTTCCCGGAGGCGTTCGGGATGGTCGCCGCCGAGGCGGCCGCCGCGGGCCTCCCGCCCGTCGTCGCGCACCACTCCGGCCTCGCCGAGATCGCCGCCGGTGTCGCCGCCGAGTACCCGTCCGGCCTTGCTCGCCTGACCTCGTTCCCGACGGGCGACGCGGGCGAGCTGCGCGAGCGCCTGCGCGAGCTCTTCGCCATGCCGGCCGCCGAACGGCAGAGCCTCGGGCTCGCCGCCCGCCGCGCCGTCGAGCGGAACTGGAGCTGGACGCGCGTGGCGGAGCGCTTGCTACTACCCTTTTTGTAGTGGGCGACGAGCAGAAGGTGGGCTACGAGGAGCTCCTCGCGGCGTCGAAGGCCGCCTTCGAGGCCGTTCCCGACTTCACCGTCGCCGTCGAGGAGGAGTTCGCGCTCCTCGATCCGTCGACGCTCGGCCTCGTCAACCGCTTCGAGGACGTGCAGGCGGCAGCGAGGGACACCGAGCTCGAGCCGCACCTCGTCGGCGAGCTGATCGCATCCGAGGTCGAGGTGCGCACGGGACGCTGCGACACGTTCGCCGAGGCGGCGGAGAAGCTCGGCGAGCGGCGCGTCCAATTGCGAGGGCTGACCGACTCGCTCGGCATCGGGCTGTCGTCGACCGGCACGCACCCTTGGAGTCCTTGGCAGGAGCAGCGGATCATCGACACGCCGCATTACCGCCGCAACGACGAGCTCCTGCGCTACGTCGTATGGCGGAACAACACCTTCGGGCTGCACGTGCACGTCGGCATCCACGGCGCCGACCGCGCCGTCCGCGTGAACAGCGCGCTCCGCAACTACCTGCCGGAGCTGCTCGCGTACTCGGCGAGCTCGCCGTTCGTCGAGGGCGTCTACACGCACCTGCACTCCGCGCGCACGGAGATCTTCACGCGCATGTTCCCGCGCTGCGGCATCCCGGACACGTTCTCCGGCTGGGACGAATGGGAGTCCTATGTCCGCTTCCTCTACGCGACGGGCTCGGTGACCGAGCACACGCAGATCTGGTGGAGCGTGCGCCCGCATCTCGTCTTCCCGACGGTCGAGATCCGCATCTGCGATGCGCAGCCGGAGATCGGCGAGGCGCGCGCGCTCGCGGCGCTCTGTTACTCGCTCACCGCGCGCATCGCCCGAGCGCTCGACGAGGGCGAGCCGCTGCCGTCGCATCCAAATCGGCTGCTCGAGGAGAACCTCTGGCGCGCGCTCCGCTGGGGGATGTCGGGCGAGCTGATCGACTTCGACCGTGGCGAGTCGGTGCCGGCGCGCGCGCGACTCGAACAGCTGCTCGAGTGGGTGCGGCCGGTTGCCGAGGAGCTCGGCGCAGCGGCCTGGCTCGCGCTGCCGGAACGGAACGCGGCCGAGCGGCAGATCGCGCGCCATCTCGAAGGCGCGACGATCGAGCAGATCTTCGCCGAGCAGGTCGCAGCCGGCGAGCGCATCCCCAGTTGACCGTCGCCGCAGCGCTCATCGCCGCCGACCTCGCACTCCAGCGCGGGATCGCCCGCTGGAACGGCGTCGGCGCGGCGCCGGCGGCGGTCGTCCGGGCGGCGGACGCGGAGCAGCGGATCGAGCTGCACATGGCCCGCGACCCGCGGCTCGCGCACGGCGTCCTCGCGAAGCTCCCGCCGGGGCTCGCCCGCGTCGCCGCCGACGACGTCGCCGCCCGGCGCGACCTGCTTCTGCTCGCGCCCCACAAGAAGGGGCCGCCGATCCGGCTCGGCCCGTCGCTGCCCGTCGTGCGGTTGCGCGCCCTGTACGAGGAGGGCCAGCGCCGGAGCGGCGTCGCGTGGCAGATCCTCGCAGCGGTCAACTACGTCGAGTCCGATTTCGGCCGCCTGCGCGAGGCGAGCGTCTCCGGCGCGCAGGGCCCGATGCAGTTCATGCCCTCGACCTGGGCGGAGTACGGCCGCGGGAACGTCCACGACCCGCGGGCGGCCATCCTCGGGGCGGCACGGTTCCTGCGGGCGGCCGGCGCGCCGGGCGACGAGAAGGGCGCCCTCCTCCGCTACAACCCCTCGAGCTTGTACGTCGACGCGGTCGAGCGGTATGCCGGCAGGATCCGGCGGGACCCCGCTGCGCTGCTGGTTTTCTACGCCCGAACTCCATTGTTGCGTTAGGATCCCGCCCGCGCCGGGAGTCCCCGGCGCTGTGTTTGTTTACGCCTGTGACAAGGAGACCCCTCTCGCGATGAGCTGGTTCATGGATCACGCAACGCTGTTCGCGCTCCTGTGCGCGGGCGCGGCGATTCTCTACGGCCTCTACCTCACGAGCTGGCTGTTGCGCCAGCCGGCGGGCACCGAGCGCATGCAGGAGATCGCCCGCGCCATCCAGGAGGGCGCGACCGCCTACCTGAAGCGGCAGTACAGGACGATCGCGATCGTCGCGATCGCACCGTTCCTGCTGCTCGGCTTCTACCACTCGCTCGGCTGGGGGACGGCTGTCGGCTTCCTCATCGGCGCGGTGCTCTCGGCCGCAGCCGGCTTCATCGGGATGAACGTCGCCGTCCGCTCGAACGTGCGCACCGCTGAGGCGGCGCGCTCCGGGCTGCCGAAGGCGCTGAACGTCGCCTTCCGCGCCGGCTCGGTCACCGGCCTTCTCGTCGTCGGCCTCGGTCTGCTCGGCGTCGCCGGCTACTACTGGATCCTCGTCCGGCTCGTCCACCACTCGTCGGCCTCCGCGGTCCACGATCTCATCGGGCTCGCGTTCGGCGGCTCGCTCATCTCGGTGTTCGCGCGACTCGGCGGCGGCATTTACACGAAAGCTGCGGACGTCGGCGCCGACCTCGTCGGGAAGATCGAAGCGGGCATCCCGGAGGACGACCCGCGCAACCCGGCCGTTATCGCGGACAACGTCGGCGACAACGTCGGCGACTGCGCCGGCATGGCCGCCGACCTGTTCGAGACGTACGCCGTGACCGCGGTCGCGGTGATGCTCCTGGGCGTCACCGGTCGCGCTTTTCTCACCGGCAACGAGCTCTGG
>DASXLN010000351.1:0-7921 GCA_036496165.1 Gaiellaceae bacterium
GAGCGGCTCGGGCTCGTCACCGACGGCGTCACAACGCTCGTGCAGAGCACGCTCACCCTCGTCGGCACCGCCGTCCTCCTCTTCATCCTCGACTGGAGGCTCGCGCTCGCGACCTGCGCGGTCATCCCGCTCATGAGCCTCGCGACGGTGATCTTCCGCAGGCACTCGGCGCGCGCTTACGCCGCCGTGCGCGAGCGGCTCGGCCTCGTCACGGCGACGCTCGCCGAGGACATCGCAGGCATGCGCGTCGTGCAGGCATTCACACGCGAGCAAGCCGCGTACGACAACTTCCGCGAGGTCGCGCTCCGTTACCGCGAGTCGAACATGCAGACGGTCGCCCTCAACGGCGTCTATTTCCCGTTCGTCGACCTGCTCTCGACCGTCGCGCTCGCCGTCGTTCTCGGCTACGGCGGCCATCTGTACTTCGCGCACTCGATCTCGCTCGGCACGCTCTTCGCATTCATGCTCTACGTCCAGAACTTCTTCGATCCGGTGCAGCAGCTCTCGCAGCTGTACAACACGTTCCTGTCGGCGGCTGCGGCGCTCGACAAGATCATCGGCGTCCTCGAGCAGCAGCCCGACGTGGAGGACGTGCCGGGCGCACGCGACCTGCCTGCGATCGCCGGCCACGTGCGCTTCGAGGACGTCCACTTCGCGTACGGGCGCGGCGCCGAGGTGCTGCACGGCCTCGATCTCGACGTCCCGGCAGGGACGACCGTTGCACTCGTCGGCCACACCGGCGCCGGCAAGTCGACGATCGCGAAGCTCCTCGCCCGCTTCTACGAGCCCACCGCGGGGCGGATCACAATCGACGGGCACGACCTGAACGACGTGACGCAGCGGTCACTGCGGGAGCAACTCGGCGTCGTCCCGCAGGAGGGATTCCTCTTCGCGGGGACGGTCGCGGAGAACATCGCGTTCGCGCGGCCGGACGCGCACGTGGACGACATCGTGCGCGCGGCACAGCTCGTCGGCGCGAACGAGTTCATCCTCCGGCTGGAGGACGGCTACGAGACGCAGCTGGGCGAGCGCGGCTCGCGGCTCTCGCTCGGGCAGCGGCAGCTCGTCGCGTTCGCACGGGCGCTGCTCGCTGACCCGCGGATCCTCATCCTCGACGAGGCGACGTCGTCGGTCGACATCGGCACCGAGCGGAAGATCGAGGAGGCGCTGCGCGTGCTGCTCGCCGACCGCACCGCGTTCGTCATCGCGCACCGACTGTCGACGATCCGCGACGCGGACCTCATCGTCGTACTCGAGCACGGGCTGATCGTCGAGCAGGGCTCGCACGACGAGCTGATCGCGCGCCGCGGCCTGTACACGTCGCTCTACGGCGACTGGGCCGCCGACGTCGCGTAGCGCTTCCACGCCTCTGCCATCGCGATCCGTTGCACGAGGGTCGGATGGCTCTCCTCCGTGAGGTAGTCGAAGGTCGACGGGCTCGGGTCGTCGAGCGTCGTCGGGACGAAGCGGCGGAACAGCGCGATCGCGTCGTGCGGATCGTGGGTCGTGCGCAGCGCCATCCAGTCGGCCTCGGCCTCCATGTGCCGGCTGATCGCGTTCTGGAGCGGCAGCGCGAGCAGTTGCAGGACGACGAGCGCGAGCAGCGCGAGCGGGATCGCTTCGGGCTCGCCCATGCCCCCGCGCCGGCGCGCGACGAGCGCGAGCAGGAACGTGCCCGGGAACGCGAACAGCGCATACCAACCGACGTCCTTCCAAATGTGGTTGCGCGCGAGATGGCCGATCTCGTGGGCCATGACGACCTTCAGCTCTCCAGTCGTGAAGCGGCCGTCGAGGAGCGTGTCGAAGAGGACGACGCGCCGGCTCGGCCCGATCCCGGTCGCCTCCGCGTTCGGGAGCGAGCTGACGTCGTGGATGCGATCGACGACGACCGGCACGGGACCGACGTGCTCCTTGTGCTCGAGCTGCGCCGCGACGCGGAGAAGCTGCGGATCGGCGAGGCGATGCGTGCCGAGCAGATAAGGGTCGACGAACGCGAAGAGGAGCGCGAGACCCACGAACGCCGGCGCAGCCGCGAGCCACCACGCTCGGCGCCATCGCCGCGCGAAACCCATGACGATCGCCAGCGCGACGCAGAGGAAGACGAACTGGCCGCCGAGCGCGAACCAGTCGCCGAAGACGAAGCCCGCGTAGCCGACGTGCGAGATGCCGTGCCGCCGCTGCCACCACAGATCGACGACCGAGAGCGGCAGCTGCGCCGCCCACACGAGCGCGAACCCGAGCATCCCGAGCAGCATTCCCGTGCCGAGCGGCCCCGCCGCCGACTCGCGCGCCCAGCGTGCTCCCCACCGGGCATAGACGGCGAGCGCAACGATCTGCGCCAGCGTCGCGCCCCAGCCGACCAGCGAGGCGACACCGGAGTAGCTCGACGCCGCGTGCAGCTGCGCCGCGGTGAAGAAGCGGTGCTCGTCGACGTGAGGCAGGTGCAGCGACGACGGGACGACGCTCGTCTGCCAGAGGAACCACGCAGCCGCGGCCCACGCCGCGGCTGCGGCGGCCACCACCGCTAGGCGACGGGTCACGCCGCTGCGGCTTCGGCGAACTCGTGCTGCGGCTCGTGGGCGCCCTCGAGCGGACTTGCGTGTGCGTACACCTCCGTTACGAGGAGCACATACGCGTTCGTCTGTGCGTCGTAGCGGAGCGCGTAGGCCGCGAGGTTGCGCAGGCCCCACGGCGCCGAGCCGCGGGCGAGCGCGTAGAACCACGTGAGCACGGCGCACCAGAAGAGTGCACCCGACAGCGCACTGTTCACGAGCAGCGCGGGCACCGCGAGGAAGATGCGGAAGAACGTCTTCCACCGGTTCTGGCGCGCCGGCTCGGGAAGGTCTAGGTCGAGCGGATAGCGGCCGTACTCGCCGACGAATCCCGGGAACGGGTTCGTCGTCAGCGTCACGAATGCGAGGACGTGTAAGCGCTGGCGGAGGTACGCGGCGCTGAAGCGGTGCAACGATCGCGCCGGTGTCCCGCGGATCAGCGTCACGAACCAGTTGGCGATGACGGCGAAGAACAGCGCGATGCCCCAGAGCGCGAGCCAGACGAAGTGCGGGATCGTGAGCAGCAGCCGGAAGAAGACGGTCACGCGCGACCTGCGCAGATCGTGCGGATCGCCGACGAGGTGCACCGGATGCTCCGGCGGCCGGTCGACGTCGACGAGCATCGCGGTCGGGTCCGCGTTCGGATAGCGATCGGTGACGAGCAGGATGTACGCACCCGTCTGCGCGCTGTAGCCGACGGCGTAGGCGACTGCGTCGCGCAGCCCCTTCGGCTCGCGGCCGCGCACGAGGCTCGCGAACCATCCGAGCACGCCGCACGTGAGCACGAGCGCACCGCTGCCGCCGTACGAACGACCTCGTCGGCCTGTCGAGTACCCGGACGAACCGCCGCCGCCGAGCGCCGTCGAGAGGACCAGCGCGGGGATGCCGATGACGATCCGGAAGAACACCGACGAGCGGTCCTGCTTCGCCGGCTCGGGAAGCCGCACGTCGATCGGGTACTCGCCCTCCTCTCCCATGAACCCCGGATACGGGTTCCCTGCGAGCGCGAGGTACGACGTGAGATGCACCTGGTACCGGATGTACGAGCAGAGGAAGCGATGCAGCCCCTGGGGCGGCGTGCCGCGGACGAGCGTCGCCACCCAGTTCGCGATCGCCGCGACGATCGCGCCGATCGTCCACAGGAAGACCCAGATGAGGTGGGGAATGGCGAGGACCAGCCGGAAGAAGACCGTCACGCGGTTGCGCTCGAGGTCGTCCCGGACCACCAGCCGGACTGGATGCTCTGGCTGCACACCTGATGTATGGCACATGCGTCAGACTGCATCCATGGCGATCGACAAGGAAACGGCCGAGCGGATCGACCAGCCCGTGCCGGCGGAGGCCGAGCGCGAGGCCAGGCTCACGCCCTCCGAGGCGATCGAGCGCATGCGGATCAACGTGCCGGTGCGCGGCAACCGCAAGCTCCGAACGCTGATCGAGCGCGTCAACGCGGACAAGCAGCTGAAGGCGTGGTGGCACGTCTCCAACGTGAATGCCGTTGCGCGCATGGAGATCAACGACCACTCGTGGGTGCACATCCAGATCGTCACCAACATTGCGCTCAAGCTCCTGCGCCAGCTGACGAAGCACGGCGTCGAGCCGGCGATGGTGCGCGACTACGGGATGACGGCCGACGACTCCGAGATCGTCGTCACGCTCGCCGCGCTCATGCATTGCATCGGCATGTCGATCCACCGCCACGGGCACGAGGACTTCAGCCTGTTCCTCGCCGAGCCGAAGCTGCGCGAGCTGCTCACCGGGATCTACGACGAGCCGGAGCGGACGGTCGTCGTCTCCGAGGTGCTGCAGGCGATCATCAGCCACCGCGCCGACGGCGAGCCGCTGACGACCGATGCGGGCATCGTCCGCGTCGCCGACGCCCTCGACATGGCGAAGGGCCGCTCGCGCATCGGCTTCGAACGCGGGCGCGTGTCGATGCACTCGCTTTCCGCGGCGGCGATCGAGGACGTGACGATCACCGACGGCGAGGAGCGGCCGATCCTCATCGAGATCCGGATGAACAACTCCTCCGGCCTCTTCCAGGTGGACGGGCTCCTGCGTGCGAAGCTCCGGGGCTCCCGCCTGGAACCGTACGTCGAAGTGGTCGCGCACATCGACACCGAGACCGAGCAGCGCCTCGTGCCGCTGTATCGGCTCGAGGTCTAGTCGATAACCCAGGCTAGAATGCCTTCGACCCGTTGCGGGATCGTCTAACGGTAGGACGCCGGTCTCTGGAACCGGAAGTTGGGGTTCGAATCCCTGTCCCGCAGCTCTTCAGGTTCCGAGGATCTCGATCGCCTCACCGAGCCACTTCCGAGCCCGGACGATGTTCGGCCCGTCGGGCGCAAGCGCCGCAGCCTCCGCCTGAAGCTCGGTCATGACGAGCAGGGCGCGGACGGCGTCCGGCTCCGTCAGGGCCTCCGCGATCCGCTCGGCGAGCCGATCCGGCTTCACCTCCAGCGATGCGACGCGACCCGCGAGCCGCTTGCTCGTCGGCTGCCAGACGCGGTTGACCGCGAAGACGATGCGGAGGACGCGTCCGGCGTCGTCGACCATGCGCTCGAGGAGCGCGAGCCGCTCTCCCGGGCGGGTGATCGTCAGCAGCCCCGCGGGCGCGAAACCGCCCCACGTCAGCGCGGCGTCCTCGATCCGCGTTGCCGCGAGCTCGTCCGGATACTCCTGCAGCCGCTCCTGCCACTCCGCGAGGAGCCCGGACGTGCGCAGTGCAATGCCGTGCGCGAGCGCATCCGCCGAGTAGATCTCGCCCGTGAAGATGGCGTCGACGGCGGACTCGGCGTGCGCGCGCGACCACCAGATGAGCTCGATCGGGACGCCGTCGCGGTACCCCGAGACCGTTTTCGTCGGACGCGCTTGCGGCCCCCACGTCCCGCGATCGGTCAGGCCGCACGCAGCGGCGTGGGCGAAGCACTCGTCGAGCTCGAGCTGCTCCGGCGTGACGACGAGCATCTCGATGTCGGAGACGTCGTCCGCGACGCCGCGCGAGACGCTGCCCGTCAGCACGACTTCTTCGACAGCCTCCGGCAGCGCGTCCGCGATCGCCTGCGCGAGCGCGCGCAGCTCGACGCTCCTCGCCGTCGGCGTCATGCCGCGCGCCGCGCCGCGCGCGCGAGCACGGCCAGGTCCTCGAGCGCTCCCTCGGCCTCGTCGGCTTCGCGGTCGCGAATGGCCGCGTGCACGCGCCGACCGACCGTGTCGACGTAGACGGACGCGAGGCCGAGCCGGCGCTGCACCGGTCCCTGAACGCGCCGCACGCTCTGCGCCTTCTCGAGCGGGACGAAGCTCGTCACCCGCCGCAGTCTGCCGCTCGTCGTGCCGACGCAGGTGTCGGTGCGCCCCCAGGCGAGCATCCGGTAGCGCAGCGGGCTCTTCCAGCGCGCCCGTCCCGGAGGCTTCGACTGCTGCCGCGGACGGTCGGGGACCAGATGGTCGAGCAGCTCCTCCGCGACAGCGTGGCTCCCGACGGGCAGGACGGCACGCAGCGGCTTGCGCTGCGCCGAGCCCTCGCCCTCCGAGCGCTGGCGCCCGGCGACGTCGACCTCCAGGCGGCACCAGCCGAGCCGGCGCCACAGCACCGGCTCGACCATGCGCACCGCCTGCACGCGGCCCGGCCTGATCGTCTCCGAGGTGAGCGCGATGAGACCGCCGCGGAGGATTAGGCCGTCGGAATGGTCGACGACGGTGAGCCGGTACTCCTGGTTGAACCGGCGCCAGACGAGCGTCAGGGCGCTGACGATCGCGAATGCACCGCCGCTGATCGCGCCGACGGCGGCCGCGGGCGAAACGACGGCGACGACGACGAGCGCGAGGACGACTGTCTCGGCCGCCACGCCCACGTCGCTGATGAGGATCGACCCGATGAGCCGGCCGGTTGGCACGACCGAGAGCACGCGCTCCTCCCCCACTGCCGCCGGCGCCGGGCCGGTCCCGGCGGCGAGCTCGAGGAACCTCGCCCGCAGCGGTTCCACCTCGCGCTCGGCGAGGTAGGCGAGTCGTGCACTCCCTCCCGTCGAGCCGCCGAGACGAAGCCGCAGCTCCGCCACGCGAAAGAGGCGCGCGAGGCCGGGTCGCACGACGTCGACCGCCTGCACCTGCGAGAGCGGGAAGCGCACGGAGCGGCGGCGGATGAGTCCCGACTCGATGCGGAGGTCGTCGCCGTCGACCTTCCACCGCGTCACGAGCCAGCGGACGAATCCGAGGACGAGCAGAACGGCGACGACCCCGATCTCGATGAGCGAGCCGCGCCCGTGACGTCCCGCCAGCGCCGACGGCAGAAGGATGACCGCGAGGCCGATCGTCGCGCGCCCGCCGCGGACGATCGGCGTGAGCGGATGGAGCCGCCGCCACTCGTCGGAGCCGGTCATATCCCCGCCGCTTGCGCTTCCCCACGCTCGGCGAGCAGGTCGCGCAGACGCGCAGCCTCGTTGCGCTCGAGCCCGGGAATGCGCGCGTCCGTCGCCGCGGCGGCCGTGTGCAAGCGGACGGTCGCAAGCCCGAACGCGCGCTCGAGCGGGCCGGCGGTGACGTCGACGAACTGCATGCGCCCGTACGGGACGACCGAGAGCCGCGAGAACATGACGCCGCGGCGGATGAGCAGGTCGTCCTCGCGCTCGGCGTATCCCCAGGCGTGAAAGCGGCGACGGACGAACCACTCCGACGCGGCGCCGACAACGAGCGCGGCGCCGCCGAGGGCGAGGCCGAGCGTCGACGCCGTCAGCGCGGCGACGGCTGCGATCGCAAGCGCGAGGGCGACTGCGCCGACTTCGATCCTGCGAAGCGTGAGCAACCGCGAAGACGGATGGTGCCACGTCTCCGCCACGGCGGAGAGATTACTCGTCGAGCTTGTCGGCGAGCGCTGCGAACGCGTGCCGTTCGATCTGGCGGACGCGCTCCGGCGCGAGATGCATCGCGGTTGCGATCTCGTCGAGCGTGCGCGACTCGCCGTCGAGGCCGAAGTGGCTCGCGACGATCTCCCGCTCCCGCTCGCGGAGGCCTGCGACCGCAGCGCGAACCGCTTCGGCCTGCGCTGCGTGCTCGAGCTCCTCCTCGGGATCGGGGGCAGTCGCGTCGGCGACGACGTCGAGCAGCTGACCGGGGCCGTCGGTGCCGCGCACCGCGTCGTTCAACGACGCGGTCGCGGACGGCGCCTGCTCGGCGAGCTCGATCGCGTCGGCCTCGATCCCGGTCGCGGCGGCAAGCTCGGCGAGAGTCGGTGCGCGGCCGAGCGCCGCCTCGAGCGCTGTCGCGGCGCGACGCGTTGCCAGCTGCTTCGTCACGAGCCTGCTCGGCAGGCGAATCGTCCGCGAGTCGTTCGTCAGCGCGCGGCGGATCGACTGCCGAATCCACCACGC
>DASXLN010000352.1:0-4935 GCA_036496165.1 Gaiellaceae bacterium
CGCAGGAAGTGCGGCCCGAGGCGATGGTCGAGGCCGACGCCCTTCGCGACGTCGACGACGTCGGCGCCGACGAGCTCGCAGACGTTCGCGATCTCGTTGATGAAACTGATGCGCGTCGAGAGGAACGCATTCGCCGCGAGCTTTACGAGCTCGGCCGACGGAACGTCGGTGCGCACGACCTGCCCGTCGATGCCGTGGTGCAGCTCGACGACGCGCTCCGCGTCATCGGGATCGAACGCACCGACGACGATGCGATCCGGGCTCTTGAAGTCCGCGACCGCGCTTCCCTCGGCGAGGAACTCCGGGTTCGAGACGTAGCCGACGTGGTCGAGCCCGCGCGCGTCGAGACGCTCGCGAACGTGTGCGCCGGTGCCGACCGGCACCGTGCTCTTCATGACGACGACCGGCCGGCCGGGAATGTCCTCCGGCAGCTCGTCGACAACGGCCCAGACGGCGGCGAGGTCTGCGTCGCCGGACTCGGTCGGCGGCGTCCCGACGGCGACGTAGAGGAACTCGGCGCCGTCGACCGCCTCGTGGACGTCGAGGGTGAAATGGAGCCGGTCGCGGTTCCGCTCGAGCACGCCGTCGAGGCCGGGCTCGTAGATCGGCACCTCCCCCGCGCGGAGCCGTTCGATCCGGTCCGGGAGGATGTCGCGGATGACGACCTCGTGGCCGAGGTCGGCGAAACAGGCGCCGGTGACGAGGCCGACGTAGCCGGCGCCGAACATCCCGATCTTTGCCATCGGTGCAGCCTAATGTGCAGTCGCGAGAGGCTGCAGGCCCTTCGCGATCGCGATCATGGTCTCGTTCGAGAGCTCGTCGCGAAGGGTGTTCACGACCCAGTAGCTCGCCCCGCCCTGTCGCAGGACGATCATGTGGATGTTCCCGCCGGTCGTGTAGAGCTGGAACGTCCGGCCGCCGATGTGCTCGGTCGCGGTCGGGTGCCGGAGGACCGGGGCGTTCGTCCAGTCGGTCTCGATCACCTGCCAGTAGACATTCCCCGCGCCGGTGACGAAGCTCATGACGAGCTCGTGCCGGTGCGGGACGGGCTTGAAGGCGCGGACACCGTCGAAGGACGAGAGCCTGGAGCTCTGCTCGATCGCCGTCGGGGCGAGGATGCGGAACGGCACCTTCGACTTCACCTGGTCGAGCGAATAGGTCGTGGCACTCGCCTCGGTGCGCACGGCCGGCGGCGTGTGCGTCGGCGTCGTCGCGACATGGGCCTGCGGGTTGTTCAGCTGGCCGTCGAAGCTCGAGCCGACGACGACGACCGTGAGCGGGTTTCCGGCCTCCTGCGCGAAGCCGGAGAGCTCGGGCGGGAGCGGCGCGATCGAGGTGTGCGCGCCGAATGCGGTCTTCAGCTCTGCCGCTGCCTGCTTCGCGTGCTGCTGCACCGCGTCGTAGTAGACGGTCGACCCGTAGTAGCCCTGGCTCGGCGCATCCGCAAGGACGTTCGCCGGGAGCTGCACCGTGTGGAACCCGGCGAGCGAGAGCTTGTACGACGTGTCGCGCGCGAGCCCCAGGATCGTCGTCCCGTTGAGAACGAGCGTCGATATCTCATCGTCCTTCAGCGGCGGCCCCTTCGGCGTCTTCGGCTTGCGGCCGAGTGCGACTGCGGCGGAGCGCGCCGCCTGCGTCACGTCCGGATGCTCGAAGGAGTCGACGGCGGTCTGGACGTCGCTCGGCTGTGCGATCAGCTCCGCGTTGGCGATCCCGTAGGGCTGGAGGTTCTGCATGTTGACGCGGAACAGATGCCCGGCCGGAAGCTTGTACGCGAGGCCCGCGTACGACTCGATCTCCGAGAAGCTCGGCGGGCACGTCGCGCAGTTGCCGCTCCCGATCTCGACGTTGCCCTTGAGCGCTCCGATGAGCTTCGGGATCTCGAAGACCGAGACGCCGGTCGCGAGGCGATCTTTCAGCGACTCGATGAAGAGCTGCTGCCGCGCGACGCGATAGAGATCGCTGTCGGTGTGCCGATAGCGGACGTAGTCGAGCGCCTGCTCGCCGTTGAGCCGCTGGTAGCCGGGCTCGAGGTTGATCTTCGCGTAGCCGCCGGGGCCGCCCACCGTGTTGAGGTAGCGGCGGTCGACGTCCATGTACACGCCGTGCAGCTTGTTGACGAGCAGCTTGAAGCCGTGGAAGTCGATCGTGATCAGGTAGTTGACCTGGATGCCGGTGAGCTTCTCAACCGTGTTCAGCGTCCCGGTCGGGCCGCAGCTCGTGAACGCGGTGTTGATCCGGTCGGTCGTCGTCACCGTCGTCTGGTCGTGGCAGTAGATCGGCACGACGAGGTCACGCGGGAACGAGAAGAGCGACAGCGTGTTCTGCTGCGGGTCCGCGCGGACGAGCATGATCGTGTCGGAGCGTGAGCCGGAAGCGTTGAACGAGTCGACGCCCGCGCGCGCGTCGTAGCCGATGATGAGACCGACGGCCGGCTGCGACGGCGGCACCGTGTGCAGGAACTTCGTCGACTCCTTCACCGCGTTCGAGTGCGGCGCGAGCGCATTCAGCGTCTGATGCGCGTACAGGTACAGGCCGCCTGCGAGGCCGGCGACGACGACGACCAGCGCGAGACCGATCCAGCCGAACACGAGCAACACGAGGCGTTTCGTCGATCGTCTCGGCGGCTCCGGCTGCCGGTAGCGCCGCATCGGCTCGATCGAGCTCGGCGGCAAGACACCGTGGCCGTTGCCGTTGACGGCCGCCCCGCGGCCGATTCCTCTCTTCAGTGTCGTCCGCACAGCCCGGAAGCCTAGGTTAGCGGTGGACGCGGCCGATCCTCCCGACGCACGAATCGTGCGGAAACCGGCGCTCTCTCGTCACCATCGACACATCGCGCGGCGATAGGCTCGTGCCCTTCGGGGCGGGAGGTGGGTTCTCCCGATGAAGGACGCGTCTAGCTCTTAAACGGGAACGGCATCCGGCTCGTACGCGAGATTCGGCCGCAGCCAGCGCTCGGCCTCCGCGACGGAGACGCCCTTTCGGGCCGCGTAGTCCTCGACCTGGTCGCGGCCGATGCGACCGACGGAGAAGTAGCGCGCCTCCGGATGCCCGAGATAGATGCCGCTGACACTGGCGGCGGGCGTCATCGCGAACGATTCCGTCAGTGCGACACCGACCGACTCGGCGCCGAGCAGGTCGAAGAGCTTGCGCTTCTCGCTGTGATCGGGGCACGCGGGATACCCGAACGCCGGGCGGATGCCTCGGAAGCGCTCCGACGCGAGCTCCTCCGGCGAGAGCTTCGGGCCGGTCTCGTACCACTCGCGCCGCGCGACCTCGTGCAGGTACTCGGCGAATGCCTCAGCGAGCCGGTCGGCGAGCGCCTTGACCATGATCGCCCGATAGTCGTCGTACTCCGCCTCGTAGCGCGCGGCGAGCTCGTCGACACCGATTCCGGCTGTGACCGCGAATGCGCCGAGGTGATCGCCGCCGGGGGCGACGACGTCGGCGAGGGACCGGTTCGGACGCGAGTCGCCGTATGCGGACTGTTGCCTGAGGAAGCAGAAGCGCGTCCCGTCGGCGAGCACGACGTCGTCGCCGTCCGACGACGCAGGCCAGAAGCCGTACACGCCGCGTGCGCGCAGCGACCCGTCTCGGACGATCTCGTCGAGCAGCTGCTGCGCGTCGTCGTACAGCTCGCGCGCCGCCGGCTGGTCGAGGATGGCCGGAAACTTCCCCTTCAGCTCCCACGCGTGGAAGAAGAACTGCCAGTCGATGTACTCGCGCAGCGTCGCGAGATCGGGCTCGACGATCCGCGGCCCGGTGAACGACGGCATGGCCAGCTCGTCGAACGACACCTGCTGCCGATTTGCCCGCGCTTCTTCGATCGGCAGCAGCGGCTTTCGTTCGCGCTCGGCGTACTGGTCGCGCAGCCGCTCCTGCTCCTCGCGGTTGTCCGCGTCGAGCCGGCGGCGACGATCGGGATCGAGGAGAGCGGAGACGACGCCGACGACCCGTGACGCGTCCAAGACGTGAATGACGGGTTGCGAGTACTGCGGCGCAATTCGCACCGCCGTGTGCTGGCGCGACGTCGTCGCGCCGCCGATGAGCAGCGGCAGCGACAGGCCGCGACGCTCCATCTCGTGCGCGACGTCGACCATGTGGTCGAGCGAAGGCGTGATCAGGCCGGACAGGCCGACGACGTCGGCGCCACGCTCGAGCGCCGTATCGAGCACGGTGTCGCCGGGCACCATCACGCCGAGGTCGATGACCTCGTAGTTGTTGCACCCGAGCACGACGCCGACGATGTTCTTGCCGATGTCGTGCACGTCACCCTTCACCGTCGCGAGCACGATCCTGCCCTGCACGCGGCCTGACGCCTTTTCGTCCTCCATGTACGGCTCGAGGTAGGCGACCGCGCGCTTCATCGCCCGCGCGCTCTTCACCACCTGCGGCAGGAACATCTTCCCGGCGCCGAAGAGATCGCCGACCACCTGCATGCCGGCCATCAGCGGCCCCTCGATCACGTCGAGCGGGCGCGCCGACTTCTGCCGCGCTTCCTCGGCGTCCTCTTCGATGAAATCGACGATCCCGTGCACGAGCGCGTGCTCGAGGCGCTTCTCGACAGGCGCCTCGCGCCACGTGAGATCGAGCTCGCGCCGGGTTCCCTCGCCGCGCACCCGCTCGGCGTACTCGACGAGCCGCTCGGTCGCGTCATCGCGGCGGTTGAAGATGACGTCCTCGACTCGCTCGAGCAGCTCCGGCTCGATGTCCTCGTACACGATCAGCTGGCCGGCGTTGACGATGCCCATGTCGAGCCCGGCGGCGATCGCGTGGAAGAGGAACGCCGAGTGCATCGCCTCGCGCACGACGTCGTTGCCGCGGAACGAGAAGCTGAGATTCGAGATGCCGCCGCTCGTCCGCGCGCCCGGACAACGCTCTTTGATCAGCGGCAGCGCCTCGAGGAACGACTTCGCGAAGCCGCGATGCTCCTCG
>DASXLN010000353.1:0-2701 GCA_036496165.1 Gaiellaceae bacterium
GCCGACCCCGGCGAAGCCGAGCAGGATGCCGGCCACGGACGGGCCGAAGATGCGCGAGGCGTTGAAGAGGCTCGAGTTGAGCGCGATCGCGTTCGGCAGCGCCTCGCGTCCCACCATGCGATAGGTCAGCTGCTGCCGCGACGGCACGTCGAGGACGAGCACCGTCCCGTTGACGAATGCGATCACGTACAGCATCCACGGCTGCGCGACGCCTGCGAGCGCGATCCACGTCAGCACCGCCGCCATGGCCGTCTGCGCGAGTTGCGTCCCGATGACGAGACGGCGTGCATCCATGCGGTCGGTGAGCACGCCGGCGAAGAGCCCGAAGATGGTGAACGGCAGGAACTGGGCGAACGCCATCACGCCGACCGCGAACGCGTCGTTGTGCGTCAGCTGGAGGACGTACCAGCCGAGCGCGATCCGCTGCATCCACGAGCCCGTCTGCGACACGAGCTGCCCCGTGAAGAAGAGCCGGTAGTTGCGGTAGCGGAAGCTCGAGAACGTGTTCCTCATCGGCCTTCGCCCTCGTGCAGGAGGCGGGATAGCGGGCCGACGGCGGCCTCGATTGCGGCCTGATCCGCGGCGCTGAGCCCGCCGAGGCGGTGCGCGAGCCAGGCGGTGCGCCGGGACCGGACGCGGCGCAGCAGCCGCTGGCCCTCGTCGGTCAGGGTGACCCCGACACGGCGGCGGTCTTCCTCGCTCGGCCGGCGCTCGACGAGGCCGTCGCGCTCCAGGCGGTCGACCCGGGTCGTCATCGCCGGAGGGCTCACCCGCTCGCGCTCGGCGAGCTCCTTGATCCCGATCCCGGGCTGGTACTTGACGCTGACGAGGAGGGCGACCTGCTCGGGGGAGGCTCCGACGGCGCGGGCCTCGCGGCGGAGCTCCCGGCCGACGCGCAGGATGACCGGCCTGAGCGCATCGGCGACGGCGACGGGGTCCATGGTCTTTGTCTTCGGCATATCGTTAATGGAGTTAACGATAGCTGAGGCTCAGTGGGTTGTGCGGACCTCCGCGCTCTCGATCGCGCTGTAGCGCACGGCGTTGGACGCGAGCTCGTTGCCGCGCAGGTCGGCCTCGGCCTGGAAGCTCGCGAGCACGCCCACGCCGGAGGTGTCGACCACGGTGTTGTGCTCGATCGAGCACATCGACCGGTCGTTGCACCAGATGCCGATGCCGTGCGCGTCCCGGACCTCGTTGTCCATCACCATGCCCATCGACATCTCGGTGACGGAGATGCCGCGCATGGTCGTGCGGCTGACGGAGTTCCGCATGATGTCGGTCATCGACGCGTGGGTCGTGATCCCCTCCATGCCGCCGACGATCGTGCAGCCCTCGACCATGCTCATCCCCATGTCCATGTTGTAGGAGATGTCGATCCCCTGCCCGAGCGAGTTGCCGAGCATGTCGACAGTGCAATTCCTGATGACGACGCCGGCGAGTCGCACGTGGATGCCGTCGAGCTTCGGTCCGGAGACGGAGACGCCGTCGAGCACCGTGCCGTGCACGTGCTCGACGGTGATGCCGTTCTCGCCGCCGACGACGGAGATGTTCTTCACCGTCACGCCGCTCGCCCGGATGACGATGCCGCCGCGGACGACCGCGCCGGGGTCTCCGACGAGCACCTCGCGCTGCGTGATCACGAGCGGTCCCTGGTGCACGCCCGCAGTGAGATGGACGACCGGCGGCCGCAACGCGTACGCGGTCGCGCCCGCCCCGGCGAGGACCGCGCCGATCGAGACCGCCGCCACCGCTCCGGCGCGGCCGAGCTCGCCCCCGTCCTCCGCGTACGAGAGCCGGAGAAGCGGGAAGCCGGCGTGGCCGAGCAGCTGCGCGAGCAGCCATCCCGCCGCGAAGAGCGCGACCGCCTGGCCGAGCGGTGCCATGACGCCCGCCGCGCGCATGAGCGCGAGGACTGCGCCAAGCTCGAGCGCACCGATCGGCAGCGCGGCCCAGCCCGGCTGATAGCGGAGGACGCGGTACGCCTGCGCGTCGAGCGCAACGCCGACGCCGAGCATGAGCCCGGCCGCCTCGACCGGCCACCACCGGTGCTCGGCGAGCGCGAGGATGCACGCCGCCACGACGACCGGCAGCATGGCGGCGAGCCGCGACTCGATGCGTCCTCTCAGCGTGTACGACACGACCGGATCCTCGCGAGGAATCGATGGCCGACGTACTTCGCGCCGGCGAGCGTGTCGGCGGCGGGGAACGTCCACTGGGCGGCGACGCCGGCGAGCGCGAGCGTTCGCGTGTCGTCGGAGAGCGCCGGAACGCTTGCGTCCGGTGCGAGCACGATCCAGCCGCCGACGGTCTCGAGCCCGTGCTCCTCGACGATGCGGGCGAGCAGCGGGTCGTGTGCGAACCCGCGACGGAAGCCGGTCGCGCAGATCACCTGGCGCGCGCCGTTCACATGGTCCTCGACCCGGAACCGTCCTTCGGACCCGGCGCGAGCCAGCGACGCATCCCACGGGTCTCCGGGCGGATAACCGGGCGTCAGCAAGCTCGCTAGTCTTCCCGCCCGCTCTCTGGCGGGAAGACGGTGGAAGCCGGCGAGCGCGCGCCGCGAGAAGTACTCCCGCGGGACGTTGAGCGGCCGGCGCACCGGTTCGTTGCGGCGGACGGAGACGACCTCCGCGCCGGTTGCGAGTGCGTTCAGCCACTCGGTCGCGGCGGCGAGCCCGGCGCCGACGATCGTCACCGTCGA
>DASXLN010000354.1:0-5494 GCA_036496165.1 Gaiellaceae bacterium
CCCTGCGTCACCCACGACGAGCCGATGTGCGGCACGTTGTCGAGATAGATGCGCGAGACCGCCTGCGTGAGCAGATAATCGAACGACGTCGGCCGCGACTCGACGGGCACCTGAGCGCCCATGCGGTTGCCGTCGTCCTGGAACGTCCACGAGAAGAAGGCGCGGAAGCCGCCAGTCTCGTCCTGCAGGTCGCGAATCCTACGCATGTGCTCGACGCGCTCCTCGAGCGTCTCGACGTGGCCGTACATCATCGTCGCCGTCGTCGAGATGCCGAGGCGATGTGCCTCGCGCATGACGCCGAGCCACTCGCTCGTCTTCGTCTTCTTCGGCGCGATGATCTTGCGCACTCGATCGACGAGGATCTCCGCACCGCCACCGGGGATCGAGTCGAGCCCCGCGTCGCGGAGCCGCGTGAGCGCCTCCGGGATCGTCAGCTTCGAGCGGCGCGCGACGTGCTGCACCTCGGAGGGAGACAGCGCGTGCAGATGGATCGGGTAACGCGCCTTGATCGAGCTGAAGAGATCCTCGTAATAGTCGACGCCGAGATCGGGATGGTGGCCGCCCTGCATGAGCAGACCCGTCCCGCCGAGCGCGAGCGTCTCCTCGATCTTCTTGAAGATGACGGCCTTCGGCAGGAGGTAGCCCTCGCGGGTGTCGCCGGGGCGGCGGTAGAACGCGCAGAAGTCGCAGTCGGTGTAGCAGACGTTCGTGTAGTTGAGATTCCGGTCGATGATGAACGTGATCCGGCCGGGATCGTGCTTGCGGTTGCGAATCTCGTTCGCGACGCGGCCGACGGACACGAGGTCGCGCGAGCGAAGGAGCGCGATGGCCTCCTCGTCGGTGACGCGCTCGCCCTCGACCGCCTTCTCGAGGATCGCGTTCATGCGACGGCGGCGCCCGTCGTCTGGACGAACCGCAGCTCGGGGATGACGTCGAGCTCGCCTGCGTCGCGCGCCATCTCGAGGAATGTGTACAGGCCGGCGCGCTCGCGCGGGCCGAAGCGATAGCGCAGCTTCTCGAAGTACCGGGCGAGGAATCCCGCCGGGTAGCCGTAGCGCTCGGCCGCCTCGAACGCGAGCTGCTCCGGCTCGGCTCGAGCGCGGCGAACGGACGAGACAAGCGCGTCCTCCAGCTCGGCGAGCCCGTCCGCGAGCGGCTCCGGGCACGCCCAGACGGCGAAGACCATCGGCAGGCCGGTGCGCTCGAGCCAGAGACGGCCGAGATCGAAGTGCGGCGTCGGGTCCTCGAACGCCGACTTCAGCGCCGCGTCGCCGATGAGCAGCTTCGCGTCGGCGTCCTCACCGAGCGGAACCTGTTCCGCCTCCGGCAGCAGCACCTTCGTCAGCACGACGGATGTCGCCGACTCGGGCGTGACCGCAACGACGCGGACCTGCTCGAGCGGCTTCCTCGACACGAGCTGAATCGACTCGACGGCTCCCTCCGACGCGACGCACAACCGCGGCAGCAACCGCAGCCTGTCGGCGTTGCGTGCGTACTCGATCGACGAGATCGGCGCAGTGTCGAGCTCGCCCTCGATCAGCAGCCGGTTCAGCTCCGTCGGGACGCCGAGCACCTCTTCCACCTCGGCTTCGACCCGGTAGAAGACGGGCGCCATATTCACGTACGAGATGCGGCCGAGCTTCACCACATCGCCTCCCACGCCGTCTGAGCGGCCGCCCGCGTCGGGTAGTCGCGGATCTCCTCGACCATGCCGTCGCGGAGGATCAGGATCTGGTGCAGCTCCGGATTGAGCTGCGGCGGCGCAGAGACGTGCGGATCGATCAACACGAACCCGTCGCGCTCCGCGAGCACCTCGGGGGTGAACGAGCGCCCGTTCGCGCGAATCTGGTCGAGCCGCGCGTTTACCTGCTCCGCGCCGCGGCACATGAGCCCGGGGAGCGACCCGACCCAGACGACATCCGGCGCGAGGTCGTAGTCGGCGACGCTCACCATCGATGCAGCTCGTTGTAGAGCGTGTCGCGCTGGACGGGAACGCGGCCGGCTTCCTTGATGAAGTGCACGAGCTCGTCCACCTTCTGCTCGGTGCCGCTCGTCGCGCCTGCCGCCTGGAAGATCTGCTCGCGCACGACCGTGCCCTGCACGTCGTTCGCGCCGAAGTGGAGCGCGACCTGCGCCATCGGCATGCCCATCATGATCCAGTAGGCCTTCACGTTCGGGATGTTGTCGAGCAGCAGCCGCGAGACCGCGATCATCTTCAGGTCGTCGGCACCGGTAGTGAACTTGAAGCCGCGCCGTTCAAAGACGGTGTTCTCCGGGTGGAACGCGAGCGGGATGAACGCGAGGAATCCGCCGGTCTCGTCCTGCTGCGCGCGCAGGCGGAGCATGTGGTCGACGCGCTCCTCGTACGTCTCGACGTGCCCGTAGAGCAGCGTGCAGTGCGTCGGGATCCCCATCCGGTGCGCGGAGTCGTGGACGTCGAACCACTCGTCGGGATGCTCCTTCCCGGGCGCAATGAGCTTGCGCACGCGGTCGGCGAAGATCTCTGCACCGCCGCCGGGGAGCGAGCCGAGACCCGCCTCCTTCAGCACGCGCAGCACCTCTTCGTGCGTGCAGCCCTCGAGCTTCGACATGTGGTGGATCTCCGACGCCGTGTAGAACTTGAGATGGACCTCGGGCAGCGCAGCCTTCAGCTTGCGCAGCACGTCGGCGTAGAACTCGAGGTCGACGTGCGGGTTCTCGCCGTTGACGCAGTGGATCTCGGTGAACTTCGTGTGCTCGTACAGCGCGGCGGCGTCCTCGGTCAGCTCGTCGGCCGTGAGCGTGTACGCCTCCTCCTGCTTCTGCGTCTTCGCGAACGCGCAGAACTTGCACTTCACGCGGCAGACGTTCGTCTGGTTGAGATAGAGGTTCTGGACGAAGAACACCTCGTCGCCGCCGCCGCGGCGGCGGCGCGCCAGGTCGGCGAGCTCGCCGAGGGCGAGCAGGTCGTCGGACTCCATGAGCGCCACGCCGTCCTCGAAGTCGAGCCGTTCGCCGGCCTCGATCTTCTCCCGGATCGGAGCGAAGGTGTCGAGCGTGTCGAGGACTGCCAAAGCGCCTACCCCTACCTCTCCCGGTCGACGACCGCGTGCGTCAGAGACTCGAGCTCGTCGCGGTGGAGCTGGCCGTTGAGGCACGCGCGAGCGCGCCTAGCGTAGTCGAGCGCGACCTCGCGCGACCGCTCGAGAGCCCCACTCGCGGCAACCCGCACGAGTGCGCCGTCGAGCGGCCCGCCCGCGAGCGCGTCCCGGACGACGTCGTCCTGCTGCGCCGCGAGCAGCAGGGGCAGCGTCGGCGTCCCGTCGCGGAGGTCTGTGCCGGCGATCTTCCCGGTCTCGATCGTCGTGCCGGCGCAGTCGAGGACGTCGTCGGAGATCTGAAATGCGACCCCGAGCGCGAGCCCGTACTCGCCGGAGCCGCCCCCGAGCCTGCACGCCGCCTCGAACAGCTTCCCGGTCTTGAGCGCGCAGCGCTCGATGTAGGCGTCGACGGTGGTGGACGGATCGTGCGTCTGCGTCCGCTGTAGCGCCTCGCCGCGTGCGAGGCACAGCGTCGCGTCGGCGAGGATCTCGACAGCCTCGGTGTCGCCGGTCGCGGTCAGCTCGGCGAAGGCCCGCGCGAACAGATAGTCGCCGGTCGCGCGCGCAGCGTCGGGGCCGTAGGTCGACCACGCCGCCGCCTTGCCGCGGCGGAAGTGCGCGCGGTCGATGAGGTCGTCGTGGACGAGCGTCGCCATGTGCACGAGCTCGACCGCGACGGCGGCCGCGATCGACGGCTCGCGGTTCGCCGGCGTCGACAGGAAGACGAGCAGCGGCCGCAACCGCTTGCCGCCGGCTGCGAGCGCCTCGTTCCCGACGGCGGCGACGAGGCCGGGATGCGTCGCGACCGTGCGCGCGAGCCGCTCCTCGATCGAGTCGAGGTAGCGCTCGAGACCCGGCGCCTCGCGGATCTCCGCCAGGCTCGTCACTGACCCGCCTCTGCCACGTGCAGGGCGACGATACCCCCGGCGAAGCGGCGGAACCGCACGGCGGAGAAGCCGGACCGCTCGAGCAACGCCGCGAGCGCTTCCGGCTCGGGGAAGCGGCGCACGCTCGCGGGCAGATACGTGTACGCGGCGCCGCCGGGTAGCACCTTGCCGAGGAGCGGGACGACACGGTCGAACCAGAGGCGGTAGAAGGGCGCGAGTGCGCCGCGCGGCCGTGTGATCTCGAGGATGCCGAGTCGGCCGCCGGGGCGGAGGACGCGGCGGAGCTCGCGCAGACCCGCCTCGAGGTCGTCGACGTTGCGGACGCCGAAGCCGACGGTGACCGCATCGAAGCTCTCGCCGTCGAACGGAAGCGCGAGCACGTCGCCGCACACCCACTCGACGTTGCCGGACTTCGCGCGTGCTCGCTCGAGCATGCGCTCGGAGAAATCGAGGCCGACCACGTCTGCGCCGTGCGCGCGGGCGGCGAGCGCGAGATCGCCGGTGCCGCAGCACGCGTCCAGCACACGGTCGCCCGGCCGGACGGCCTGTTCGACCGTGATGCGCCGCCACCGCTGGTCGAGTCCCGCCGTCATGACGCGGTTCATCGCGTCGTACACCGGCGCAATGCGGTCGAACATCCGGCGCACGCCGTCGGCCGGCAGGCGTCCGGTCTCGACCACTACTGGCCCCATCGCTTGGCGACGGTGTTCTCCAGCCCGAGCTGGTCGAGCGCGCGCGCGACGACGAAGTCGACGAGATCGTCCACCGACTCCGCGCCGTGGTAGAAGCCGGGCGCGAGGAAGAGGATCGTCGCTCCCGCCTCGCGCAGCGTCAGCATGTTGCGCAGATGGATCGCGGACAGCGGCGTCTCGCGTGGCATGAGCACGAGGCGGCGCTCCTCCTTGATCGCGACGGAGGCGGCGCGGTGGATGAGGTTCTGCATCGCGCCCGACGCGATCGTCCCGAGCGTTCCCATCGAGCACGGGCAGATGACGTAGGCGTCGACCTTCGCCGAGCCGGACGCGTACGGCGCCTTCCAGTCGTTCGGGTCGTAGAGCGTCGCCTGCGGCGCGTGCTCGAGCAGCCGGGCAAGCGTCTCGTCGCGGGAGAGCTTGGCGTTCCCGTACAGCTCGGTGGCGAGCACCTCGACGCCGGCGGAGGAGGCGGAGACGCCGATCTCGCAGTCGGCGGCCGCGAGCGCCTCGAGCAGGCGCGCCGCGTACGGGGCGCCCGACGCGCCCGTGATCCCGAGGAAGACGTGCATTCCTCGGAATTGTCGCTGTTATCGCTTGCCCTTGGAGGCTTCGAGGAAGACGGCAAGCTGGTGGAGCCTCTGCGTCCCCAGCGAGGCGAACTTCGGCATGGGCGAGCCCGGGTTCACGCAAGACGGGCATTGGAGATGCCTGACCTGGAAGCTGATGCCGAGATTGCGCGTCCCGATGTTCGTCAGGTCGGGAGCGCCGAGGTTCGACGACCCGGTGCCGAGATACGTGTGGCAGGCCGTACAGCCGGCGGTCGCGAACAGCT
>DASXLN010000355.1:0-5753 GCA_036496165.1 Gaiellaceae bacterium
ACGCTTCGCTGCGCACGGGAAGCTCGACGTTCTGACCCCGCAGCTCGCCAGGTCGCGACGCACGCTGCGCACGTTCGGCGTGCAGCTCTCGGCTCTGCGGCCGCCGCCGGAAGCGAAACCGCTCGCAGCGACGCTCGCGAAGCTCGTCACCGTCGAGCGGTCGCTCGTCGACGAGATGTACCGGTTTACCGTGTTCCTCCCGGCGTTCCAGGCCGCGATCACGCCGGCCGATCGCGCCGTCGCATCCTTCCGGCGTGCAGCAACCGCAGCGAAGACGTCCCCGGCGGAAGCCGCGGCGACATCGGCATACGCGGCGGCCCTGTCGCTACCGATCGCTGCGCTCGCTCGACTTTCGCCACCCGCGGTCCTGCGTCCCGCCTACGCCTCGGAGGTGCACGTTCTGCGCAGCACGCGCGCGACCGCGCGTGCGCTCACCGCGGCGCTGCGCGCGCGCCAGGCGACGAAAGCGCACATCCTCATCGTGCGGCTCGCGCTCGTCGCGAGAGGAAACGGAACGCTCGCCACTCAGCGCGCGGAGATCGCCGCCGTCAGCGCCTACGACGCGAAAGTACTGGAAATCGGGCACCTCGAAACCCGCGCGCAGCAGCAGCTCCTCCGCCTGCAGAAATAGCGCGGTCCGGAGAATCACTCGTTTCAGGGATGTAGATGGCCCTCGGACCTATTGCCCATCGCACCCCGGTCTGTTTAGCTGGTTAGGCGGATCCGGGTGGTACCGGGGGGCGAGGGCGAGGAGAGGGCACGTCAACTTACGCTGCACCGATTGCTGGACCGTTCGGCGACTGCCGTCGTTTGGCGCGCCGAGACCCGATGCGGTACTGGATCGCACTTGGCGCGCTCGCCGTGCTCGCGTTCCTCTACGCCGCGCCCACGATCGAGGCGCTGCGCACGCCCGGACTCCAAGCGGGCACGGTCGCGCTGCAGATGCCCAACCTGCGGTTCCCGCGCTTCGCGATTCCGAAGGTGCACGCGGCGCCGCGCATGCCCGTCATCCAGCCGCCCGCGCACACGGTCGCGTATCCGCGCAGCGTTCCGGCACATCGCGTGACACACCGCGTCGCCACACGCGTTCCGGTCGTCGCCGACTCGCACACGAACGTGCGCACGACGCCGAACGCTGCTGCACAGCAGCCGAAGGATCCGTTCGCGAACGCGCCGGTCGTCTCCGACTCGACCGGCATCCCCGCAGTGTCGTCCACTCCGGTCTCGGCAACGCCTGCTGCGTCTCCGCCGCCGAGCTCGTCCGGCGACCCGACGTATTCGTTCTACTCGACGTCCGACACGTCGACCCCGACCGACACGAGCACGGATTCCACCGTGCCGGTCGACTCGACGACGATCACGCCGCCGTCGACGCCTGACACGACCAGCACCACGAGCTCCGACCCCGTTTCGACGACGACCCCGGACGATCCGAGCGTCACCACGAGCACGTCGACGTCGGGCGGCACGTCACCGGCGCCGAGCACCGACACGACGACGGGCGACACGACGACGAGCACGCCCACCGATCCGACATCGGTCACGACACCGCCGGCGACCGATCCGGCGACGTCCGATCCGGCGGCGACGCCGGGAAGCGGACCGTCGCCTCCGGCCACGTGGACGCTGACACTCGATCCGAGCGCCACAGCGGTCTCCGTTGCCGTCGTCGGGATGAACCTCGTCGTCACCGTCGACGGCGTCGTCACGAGCAAGCCGCTCACCGACGTCAGCTCGCTCGCCATCAGCGGCGGCAGCGCCCTCTCGGTTGATCTCGGCGGAGGCTCGATCTCCATTCCGGTTGCGTATACGGCGGCCTCGTCGGGATCCGTCGCAGTCGGCTCGGGCTCGGGCTCGACGTGGACGTACGACGGCCACTCCGGCCTGCAGGTCGCCGGCGGCGGAGTCGACCTCGCCGTGCAGAACATCTCCTCGATCAGCGCCGGCGGAGCGAACGACACGCTCGTCGGCCCGGGGGCGAACACGACGTGGACGATCAGCGGCGCCGACGCGGGCATCGTCGACTCGCTCTCGTTCACCGGCGTCGAGAACCTGCTCGGCGCGGCGAACAACGAGGACACCTTCGTCCTGCAACAGAGCGGCTCGGTGTCGGGCACCGTCGACGGCGGTGCGGCGGGCTTCGACACGCTCGTCCTGGATGGGACGTGGAGCTCGGTCGTCTCCGATCCGGTCGACCACAGCTCGGGCACGCTGAACCTCGACGGCAACGTCGTGACGTACGCCGGCCTCGAGCCGATCACCAACGCGATCGCGGTCGCCGACTTCACGCTCAACCTCACGCCGAATGCCCCGGACACCGTGTCGCTGACGTCGGGCGGCGGCATGCTCACGATCTCAGGCAGCACCCTCGAGACGACGACGTTCGCCGCGCCGACCCATTCGCTGACGATCAACTTCGGCTCCCAGGGCGACACGCTGTCGATCGGCGACATCCACTCCGTCTTCACAGGCCCGATCACGGTCACCGGCGGCGCCGGCAATGACACGCTCGCTGCCCCCGACGTCAACGGCACGTGGGACATCACCGGAATCGACGGCGGCACGTACACCTGGACTGGCGGGCCGCTGGTGACGTTCACCTCGGTCGAGAACCTCACGGGCGCGGCGACGCAGAACGACGCGTTCACGTTCGAGACCGGCGGCGCGGTCACCGGCAACATCGATGCCGGCGGCGGCACCCTCACGGTCGGCATCGCGAGCTTCGTGCAGGTCAGCGGCGCGTACAGCTTCCAGCAGCAGTCGTTCACCGGCGCCTACGCCGGCTCCTCGAGCGGCACGGTCACCAACGGGAACGTCCTCACCGTCTCCGGCACGAGCGGCACCGGCTTCGTCGGCGTCAACGCCTTCTCGAACCCGCTCGGCCTGCAGGGCACGCTCACGAGCTTCGGCCTCGCCGTCGTCACCGACGGCACGCACGCGTGGAACCTCTTCCAGGGGACGATCGCGAATCCGCAGTTCGTCGGCCTCGGTCTCTCGTTCACCGCCGGCCTCTCGAACCTGACCGTGCAGGTGAACACCGGCTCCGGCGGCACGTACCTCCAGACCTCCGGCTCGCCGATCGTCGCAGGCGGCGTGTCGCTGAACTTCAGCGCCGGCATCGTCGCCGCGTCGACGACATTCACGATCCAGGTCTCGAGCTTCGTCTACTTCGCCGGCACGTTCACCATCGGCGCCAGCATCGGGACGACCGTCGACGCCCAGACCGGGCTCGACCCCGTCACGATCGTCACCGACGCGCCCGGCCTCAGCCTGGCTCTTTCGCACGTGTCCGACTGCGCCGCCGCCGCCGGGAGCCTCGCGCTCACGACCGACGACTCGATGATCTGCAACCTCCCGGTCAACGCGCTCCAGCTGTCGGCGTCGAACGTCAGCGTCTTCGTCGGCTACAGCCCGGGCCTCACGCCGACGGGCGCGGGCGGGACGCTCCAGCTGAGCGACGTCCAGGGCCACGGCGTCGGCCTCTTCGCCACAGGCGTCAACGTCGGGCTCGTGCTCATGTCCGCCTTCACGACGGGGAACCTCGTCCTCGACGCCTTCCACCCGACGTTCTATTCGCTCCGGGCGACCGCCGGCAACGTCGCGATCGTCGGCATCCCCGGCGTGACCGCGAGCGCGACGAACATCGACGTCGAGGTCAACGGCGGCGGCCACTGGGCATTCGGCAGCGCGACCGTCGCGGCCGACTTCGCCGACACCTTCGGGCTGAGCGGCTACACGATCGCGACGGGCGGCAACCCGCCGATCACGCTGCACGCCGCCGGCGCCCTCCTGAGCGCGTCCGCCGACCAGATCCTCCTGTCGATCGGCGGCTTCATCTACGTCGACGGCAGCTTCAGCTTCAGCAAGGGCTCCGTCACGACGGTCGACGTCAGCACGGGCCTCAGCCTCACCTCCGCCGAGGAAGCCGTGACCTTCGGCTTGCTCCCGGTGAGCGCGACCAATCCGGGTGGGGGAGAGCTCGCGGTGACGAGCGACGGCTCCGAGATCTGGAACGTCCCGGTCGAGGCGCTCCTGCTCGGCCTCGGAAACGTGAACGTGTTCGTCGGCTACGCGGACGACAACCTCGCGCTCAACCCGGCGACGCACAAGCTCGACCAGACCGCGCTCGACGCCGCGAACGCCGTCGGGCTCTACCTCACGGGCGGCAACCTCGGCCTGACGCTCATGACCGCCGACTTCCCGATCACCGTTCTCACGCAGGCGCCGCTCCTGTACGGCTCCGGCATGAAGTTCACGGCGCTGAAGTCGGACGGCGACTCCGTCGGCCTCGTCGGCGTCCCCGACATCACGCTGAGCGCCACGAACTTCGAAGTCGACGTCAACGAGGGGTCGGCCGGATCGCTGTGGCCCGGCACGCCGGTCGCCGACTTCGTCAGCACGTTCGGCCCGGGCGGCCTGCTCGTTCCCGACGACACGTCGGGCGACACCGTCTCGCTGCCGTTCGACGGCCCGATCATCGGCGCCTCGGCCGACAACGTCCTGCTCCAGCTCGCGGGCTTCGTCTACATCTCGGGCAGCTTCGCGTTCAGCGAGGGGCAAGAGCAGTGGGTCGACGTCGCCAGTGGAATCTCCGGGGCGGTCGCAGCCGCCGAGTTCGTCGGCGTCAACGAGTACGACACCGACCCGGGCGGGCACACCCTCGGCCACAACAGCGACGGCTCGATGATCTGGAACCTGCCGGTGAGCACGATCAACGTCGGCATCGGCAACGCGTCCGTGTTCGTCGGGTACTCGACCGGCCTTCATCCGACGGGCCCCGGCCACACGCTCACGCTCGCCGACGTCTCGAACGCCAACGGCATCGGCCTCCTGGTCAGCGGCGTGAATCTCGGGCTCGTGCTCATGAAGGAAGACTCGAAGCTCGTCTTCCAGGAGGCCCCGTTGTCGCTGTTGACCCTCACCGTCGCCAACCTGCGCTTCTTCGCACTGACGGCGAGCGCGGCGACGGCAGCAATCGTCGGCATCCCCGAAGTGACGGCGACGGCAACCGGCATCCAGATTCGCCTCAACCAGGGCGAGGCCGGCTCGGCCTGGCTCGGCAACCTCGCCGCCGCGACGCCGGTCGTGGACTTCGTGGCGAGCTTCGGCTCGGGTGGCCTGCAGGTACCGCTCTCGACGACCGGAACGGCGACTGTCGGCATCCCGTACACGGACGAGGAGATCGGCGCGTCCGCGGATCAGGTGCGCTTGCAGATCTCCCAGTTCGTGTATCTCTCGGGGAGCTTCTCGTTCGACAAGGGCCCGACCCTCTACGTCGCCGTCGAGACCGGGCTGACGCATGACGAGGCGGCGGCCAACGGCCTCTTCTTGGGAATCGGCACGGCCTCGTCGGCGCCGAGCGACCACAGCCTCGCGATCACGTCCGACGGCTCCGAGCTCTGGAACGTCCCCGTCGGGTCGATCGAGATCGGGATCGCCAGCGGCAACATCTTCGCCGGCTACGCGAACGGGAACATCCCGCTCGACAGCAACGGCAACATCTCGCAGGCCGGCCTCGAGTCCCAGGGCTCGGTCGGGCTCTTCATGTCCAACGTCGCGGTCGGCCTCGCGATGCTGCGCGCACCTCCGCTTGCGAGCGCGCTCACTTCGACCTCGGCCGCCGCTCTCGCGGTCTCTCTGGCCCAGTTCAACTTCTTCACGCTGAAGGCCGACGCCGGCAATGTTGCGCTCGTCGGTATCCCCGACCTCACGCTCTCGTCGACCAACCTCGAGGTTCGCGTCAACCAGGGCCA
>DASXLN010000356.1:0-1701 GCA_036496165.1 Gaiellaceae bacterium
CGCTCCTTCGATGATCACCGGCTCGCCCGCCCCGGGGATGAGCTCGGCGAACCCATGCGCCATCGCCGGCGGCAGCGCGGCGTCCTCCGCGCCCCATACGACGAGCGTCGGCTTCGTCCACGACCGCAGCGCCTCCCGCACCCGATTTATCGGCTCCGTGTTCGGATGGTCCGGCTCCGCGGGGACGAGCTCGGGGAAGGCGAGGACGCCGGCTTTCGACTCCGGCGACGGGAACGGCTCGGCGTACGCCGCCCGCGCCTCGTCGGTCAAGCCGTTGACCGTCCCGGACTCGACGAGCCGCGCCGGTTCGATCGCACCGCCGGTCGTGCGCACGACTTCGCGGAATCGCAGCCACAGCTCGCTCGGCGGGCGCCCGCCGCCGATTCCCGTGTCGAGGATGACGAGGCGGTCGACGAGGTCGGCATGCTCGACCGCGAAGCGGAGGCCGATCGGGCCGCCCCAGTCGTGCACGACGAGCGTGATCCCGCGAAGCCCGAGCTCGGCGACGAGGCACTCGATCGAGGCGACGTGGCGGTCGTACGTGTACCAGGAGACGTCGGCGGGCTTGTCCGAGCGTCCGAAGCCGATCAGGTCGGGGGCGACGGCGCGGTAGCCGTTGGCGACGAGCGGCGGGACGACGTTCCGCCAGAGGTACGACGACGTCGGCTCGCCGTGGAGGAGCAGGACGGGCGGCCCCTCGCCCTCGTCGAGGTAGTGCATGGCGAGCCCCTCGAAGGAAATGAGGCCGGACGGGCTGCGGCCCACCGCCCGGCCTCGTTGATCAGATACCCGGTCGGCGGAAAACTTGCGCGTCATGCGGGCCCGATGCTACGCCGCGCGGGCCTGCTCTGCCCGGTGGGGGATCCGGAGCGGCGGGCGCCGACGGAGGGCCGCCGCCGCGGCCAGCGTCCCGGCGATGCCGACGATCCCCGCGACGACGAAGGCGAGCTCGGTCCCGCCGCGCGCGCACAGCCAGCCGGCGAAGATTCCCGCCACCGGACCGGTGCCGTTGAACGCATAGAAGTAGATGCCGATGATGCGTCCGCGGAGCGCGTCGGGCGCCGCAAGCTGCATCGACGCGTTCGAGTTCGCCGACCATGCAGTGAAGCCCGCGCCGACGAGGAAGAGCAGCGCCCCGGCTGCGAACTCGTTTCGCGCGGGCGCGAGCAGCAGCTCGGCGGCGGTGAACACGGCAGCACCGACGAGCATCACGCGCGTGGACGCGCGCGCGCGCGAGGCGGCGACGAGCGCGCCGGCGAGCGCTCCGGCGCCGAATGCCGCGGACAGGAACCCGAACACCGTCCCGTGGCCGTGCAGAGTGATCTTCGCGAGGACCGGCAGCGTCACGTTGAAGTTGAAGCAGAACGTGCTGAGGACGACCGTGAGGCCGAGCACTGCGAGCATGCGCGGCTGGCGGCGCACGTACGCGAGCCCTTCACGCGTGCCGGCGAGGATGCGCGGGCGCTCGAACTGCTCGAGCGGGAAGAAGTCGCGGGTGCGCATGGCGAAGAGGCTGAGCAGCACGGCGAGGAAGCTGATCGCGTTGACGAGGAAGCAGACGCCGACCCCGGCGAAGCCGAGCAGGATGCCGGCCACGGACGGGCCGAAGATGCGCGAGGCGTTGAAGAGGCTCGAGTTGAGCGCGATCGCGTTCGGCAGCGCCTCGCGTCCCACCATGCGATAGGTCAGCTGCTGCCGCGA
>DASXLN010000357.1:0-3719 GCA_036496165.1 Gaiellaceae bacterium
TTCGCCGTCCTCCACTTCCCGGTCTACGACAAGACGATCGGCCGTCTCAACGCCGGAGAGCTCGACGTCTTCCTCGGCGCCGACTACCTCGTCACGCTCCCGACCGTCGAGCTGCGGCCGGTGACGCTCCTCTTCCGTCGCGTCTTCGAGAACGAGGAGCTGCGCGCGAACCTCTTCGCGCGCGGATCGGGCCGGCTCTTCTACGAGGTCCTCGACGACCTCTACGACTACTGCTTCCCGATCGTCGACAAGATCGGCTACAAGCTCGAGCAGATCGACGAGCAGATCGACGACGTCGCCGTGCGCGCGAAGGACCTCGTGCGCGACATCCACAAGGCGAAGCAGGAGATCATCTCCTACCGCAAGATCATCAAGCCGCAGCGGCCGACGCTCCGCCAGCTCGAGCGCGGCGTCGAGCGGTTCCTGCCGGAGGAGCTCGAGCTCTACTTCGACGACATCGTCGACGCGAGCGAGCGCATCTGGGACATGCTCGACAACTACAAGGAAGTGGTCGAGGCGCTCGAGGACACGAACGAGTCGCTCATCTCGCACCAGCAGAACGACATCCTGTACGTGCTCACGATCTTCAGCGTCATCATCCTGCCCCTGACGTTCCTCACCGGCCTGTTCGGCATGAACGTCCACTTCCCGGGCTACGGAAGCGACGCGGCGTTCTGGGCGATCCTCGGGTCGTTCGTCGTGCTGATCGGCGGGATGCTCGGCTTCTTCCGCCTCAAGCGCTGGCTCTAGATCCCATCGCGACCCGAAGGAAGCTGGTGCGGGCTCGGCCGGCGGCGTAGGGTCGGCGCATGACAGGCAGGCTCCTCACCTCGTTCGCCGTCGTCGCGCTCGCCGCAGCCGCGCTCGCGACCGGCGCCGGGTCAAGCCCCGGCCACGATGGGATGCTCTACGGCTGCGTCTACGTCGAGAACCTCGGCAACTCCTCGAACCTCGATGTTCTCGTATGGGACAAGCACGCTCCGCACGCGCGCGGCTCGGTGATGATCAACGGCGGCGGCCAGAACCAGACCGAGAACTTCACGCTCGACCAGCACGGCTGGTTCACCGCGAAGTTCAACGTCACGTCGTTCGGCGACTACACGTTCAAGATCAACCTCACGAAGGCGAAGCTCACCTACGGCCTCGACTTCAATCTCACTGCCGCCAACGACGTCACGAGCAAGGGCTGCAAGGCCCACTAGGCCCGAAGCGGGAGACGGGGCTCGAACCCGCGACCTACGGCTTGGGAAGCCGACGCTCTACCAACTGAGCTACTCCCGCGCTCGGGGGCGATTCTAGCCCCGCAAGAAATCCGGCTTCTCCGGCATCTCAATGGCATGGCCGTGGACGTCGAGTGAGTTGAGACCGGTCATCCGGGAGTGCAGCCGTCTCTGGGGTCGGGGCGGCTGCTTCCCGGAAAACCCGGATTCGGTCCAGGCCCGCGGGCTATACCGTTTCGGACGACATCCGAACGGGAGAGACACGCATGGCCCACAACGAGCTGCACGAGACAGCGAAGGCTCTGGTCGCCGAGGGGAAGGGAATCCTCGCCGCGGACGAGAGCACCGGCACGATCAAGAAGCGCTTCGATTCGATCGGCCTCGAGAACACGGAGGAGAACCGGCGGGCATACCGCGACCTACTCTTCACGACGCCCGGCGTCGAGGAGTTCATCAGCGGCGTCATCCTCTACGACGAGACGATCCGGCAGAGCGCGCACGACGGGACGCCGTTCCCGGAGCTGCTCGCCTCGAAGGGGATCATCCCCGGAATCAAGGTCGACGAGGGCGCGAAGCCGCTCGCGCATGCCGAGGGCGAGACCGTGACCGAGGGCCTCGACGGCCTCCGCGAGCGCCTCGCCGAGTACCGCAAGCTCGGCGCCCGCTTCGCCAAGTGGCGCGGGGTCTACTCGATCTCCGACACGAAGCCGAGCGAGTACTGCAGCTGGACGAACGCTCATGCGCTCGCCCGCTACGCCGCGTTGTGCCAGGAGGCGGGCATCGTCCCGATCGTCGAGCCGGAGGTGCTGCAGGACGGCACGCACACGCTCGAGCGCAGCGAGTTCGTCACCTCCCGCGTCCTGGCGGCGCTGTACACGGAGCTGTTCGACCAGCGCGTCGACGTCGCCGGGACGCTGCTCAAGCCGAACATGGTGCTGTCGGGCTACGAGGCGTCGAAGCGCGCAGGCGTCGACGAGGTCGCGGAGCAGAGCCTGCACGCGTACTACAAGCACGTTCCCGCCGCGGTGCCGGGCATCGTCTTCCTCTCCGGCGGCCAGTCGGACGAGGACGCGACCGCACACCTGAACGCGATGAGCGCACGCGGCCCGCACCCGTGGCAGCTGTCGTTCTCGTACGGCCGGGCGCTGCAGGCGGCCGCGATCAAGGCCTGGGGCGGCAAGCCCGAGAACGTAGAGGCCGGGCAGCGCGCGTACTACCACCGCGCCAAGATGAACTCCGCCGCACGCTCGGGCCTGTATGCGCCCGAGATGGAACGCGAGGCGGTCGCGGTCTGAGCGTCTTCCACGTCGTGCTCCGCCAGTCGGGCCCCGAGTGGAATGCGGGAGGGCCGCTGGAAGCGCAGTCCGGCTGGCCGGAGCACGCAGCGTTCATGGAGGGGCTCGTCGACGACGGCTTCGTCGTCCTCGGCGGGCCGCTCGGCGACGGCCGCGTCGTGCACGCGGTCGAGTCCGAGTCGGAGGCAGACGTGCGCGCGACGCTTGCGCGCGACCCGTGGAGCGGGACGCACCTCGTCGTGGACGCGATCGAGCCGTGGGAGATCCGGCTCGACGGCCGCTAGCGGCCGTCGTGCGCGACGACCGGTACATCGAGGCCGGCCCGCTCGGCCTCGACCTCTATCGCAGCGTCGCCGAGCTCCCGATCGTCAGTCCGCACGGCCACATCCCGGTCGAGCTCTTCGCCGAGCCGGACGCGCGGCTCGATCCGCCGGGCCGGCTCTTCGTCGCCGCCGACCACTACGTCGTGCGGATGCTCCACTCGCAGGGCGTGCCACTCGAGCACGTCTACGAGGCGAACGACCGCGACACGTGGCGGCTACTCGCCGAGAACGTCCGCCTCTTCGCGCTGACGCCGAGCGGCTTGTGGCTGCGGGAAACGCTCGCGAACGTCTTCGGGATGGAGGAGCCACTCGGTCCCTCCACCGCCGATGCGATCTACGACCGCGTCGAAGAGCAGCTCGCGTCGACAGCGTTCGCGCCGACGGCGCTGCTCGACCGCTTCCGCGTCGAGTGCCTCGCGACGACCGACCCGGCGGGCTCGTCGCTCGAGCAGCATCGCGGGCTCGCGCCGCGCATCCGGCCGACGTTCCGCCCTGACGCGGTCGTCGCCCTCGACGCACCGGGGTGGCGCGATGCCGTCGCCGAGCTCGACGTGGACGACTACGCGTCGTTCATCGCAGCGCTGGAGGCGCGACGCGCTGCGTTCAAGCGGATGAGCGCGACCGCGACCGATCATGCGGCGACGAGCGCCGACACGACGCGGCTCGGCGAGCGTGAAGCCGAGGCCTTGTTCGCCCGTGCGCTCGGAGGCGAGGCCTCGGGGGCGGAGGCGCGGCGATTCGAGGCGCACATGCTCAACGAGCTCGCGCGGATGAGTTGCGAGGACGGGCTCGTCATGCAGCTGCACGTCGGCAGCCTGCGTGACCACGACAGGCCGCTCGCGGATCGGTTCGGCCGCGACATCGGCGCAGACATCCCGGTC
>DASXLN010000358.1:0-4012 GCA_036496165.1 Gaiellaceae bacterium
CCGAGCGGGCTGTACGCGACGAAGCCGATGCCGAGCTCGCGACACGTGTCGAGCACGCCGTCCTCCGGCTCGCGCGACCACAGCGAGTACTCCGACTGGAGCGCGGTGATCGGATGGACGGCGTGCGCACGGCGGATGGTCGCGGCGGCCGCCTCCGACAGGCCGAGGTGCCGCACCTTGCCGGCTGCGACGAGCTCGGCCATCGCGCCGACCGTCTCCTCGATCGGCGTCTTCGCGTCGACTCGGTGCTGGTAGTAGAGGTCGACGTGGTCGACGCCGAGCCGTTCGAGCGACGCGTCGATCGCGCTGCGTACATAGTCGGGGCTGCCGTCGATCCCGTGGCCGGTGTTGCCGAACTTCGTCGCGAGCACGACCTCGTCGCGGCGGCCGGCGATCGCCCGTCCGACGAGCCGCTCGTTCCCGCCGAAGTCGGGGGAGCCGTAGATGTCGGCCGTGTCGAGGAACGTGATCCCGAGCTCGAGCGCCCGGTGGATCGTGGCAATCGACTCCTGCTCGTCGGTCTCGCCGTACCAGGCCGACATCCCCATGCAGCCGAGGCCGATCGCCGAGACCTCGAGGCCGGAGCCCAGCGTCCGAGTCTTCATGCCGGGGACGCTATCGACCGGTGGCTATACTGCGCGGCGCTCATGGCCGTCCCGAAGAGACGACAGTCAAGTGCGCGTCGCGACAAGCGGCGTGCGACGCATGCGATCGAGGCCGCAAAGGTGAACGTCTGCCCGACCTGTGGGCAGCCGAAGCGGCCGCATCACGCCTGCGCGAACTGCGGGACGTACAAGGGCCGCGAGGTCGAGCCGCTCCGCATCGACGCTCCGTAGGCGCGAATGCCTCGGATCGCGGTCGACGCGATGGGAGGCGACCGCGGTCCTGCGGAAGTCGTCGCCGGCGCTCTCGAGGCGGCCGGCGACGGTCTCACCCCGATCCTCTACGGCTCGGCCGGAATCGACACGCGCGGCCTCGAGCTGCGGGAGACCCACGGCATCGTCGAGATGGACGACAAGCCGGCCGAGGCCGTGCGCTCGAAACCGGACAGCTCGCTCGTCTCGGCGGTGCGCGCCGTCTCGTCCGGCGACGCCGATGCCGTCGTCTCAGCCGGGAACACCGGCGCCATGTTGGCCGCGGGCCTGCTCGAGCTTCGCCGCATCCCCGGCGTCATGCGTCCCGCGATCGCGGTCCCGATTCCGGCGCGACGCGGCCCCTCCGTCCTCATCGATGCGGGCGCGAACGCGGACGCGAGGCCGGAGCATCTCCTCCAGTTCGCGACGATGGGCGCCGTCTTCGCCGAGGAGATGCTGGGCGTCGAGAGCCCGGTGGTGCGTCTCCTCTCGATCGGCGAGGAGCCGGAGAAGGGGAACCAACTGACGCTCGAGGCGCACGCACTCTTGGCCGCGTCGGACCTCAACTTCGGCGGCAACTGCGAGGGGCGCGACGTCCTGGCGGGCGCGGCCGACGTCGTCGTCACCGACGGCTTCACGGGCAACGTCACGCTGAAGCTCCTCGAGGGGACGATCACGACGCTCCTCGACGCATTCCGCGAGGAGATCGCCGCGAACACACGCGGCACTGTCGGCGGCCTCCTCATCCGTCCCGCTGCCAGAAGGCTGCGCAAGCGGCTCGACCCCGACACGTACGGCGGCGCCTATCTCCTCGGCCTGCGCGGGCTCGCCGTCATCGCGCACGGCAACTCGTCGCGCACCGCAATCGCGAACGCGATCCGCCTCGCAGCCCGCGGGGTGGAGCACGACGTCGTCGGTAGGCTCGCAGCCCGGATGCACCAGCCCGCCGAGGCTGTATGATCGGCGCGCTTTCAGCCCCTGTACACAACTGGATGAGGTGACATGGCAGCGTCGCGCGAGGAAGTCTTCGAGCGGGTCAAGGAAGTCCTGACCGAGCAGCTCGGAATCGAAGAGGGCGACATCACGGAAGAGGCGTCGTTCCAGGAAGACCTCGACGCGGATTCGCTCGACCTCGTCGAGCTGATCATGGAGCTCGAGGATCAGTTCGGGATCAAGATCTCCGACGAGGACGCTCAGAAGATCACGACCGTCGGGCAGGCAGTCGACTACGTCTCGTCGCACCAGTAGCGGCGCGCGGAGCCGACCGCTCGCCGAGCTGATCGATGCGCTGCCGCCGGAGGCGGCGGCAACCGCATTCACACACTCGTCCTGGGCGGCCGAGCGGACCGCCTCGTACGAGCGTCTCGAGTTCCTCGGTGACAGCGTGCTCGAGCTCGCGGTCGCGCATTCGCTCTATGCGCGCCATCCGGAGTTCTCCGAGGGCCGCCTGGCGAAGGTGCGCTCGTTCGTCGTCTCGCGGGCGAGCTGCGCCGTCGTCGCGCACGAGCTCGACCTCGGTGTCCGGCTGGCCGCGTTCAACGAGGGCGAGGACGTCGGCCGCCTTGCGAAGAACCGGAACGTCCTCGCGGCGCTCCTCGAGGCGGTCCTCGGCGCGCTCTTCCTCGTGCACGGGTTCGCCGCGATCGAGGAGGCGATCGTCGACGCGTTCTCCGACCGCATCGAGTACGCGCTGACGACGCACGTCGACCACAAGACCGAGCTCCAGGAAGCGCTCGCGCGGCTCGGCAAGCAGGTCACGTACACGGTGGTGGACGCGGCCGGGCCGCCCCACGACCGGCATTTCACCTGCGCCGCCGTTGTCGACGGCGAGCAGCTCGGCGTGGGGCAGGGGGCCTCGAAGAAAGCGGCCGAGCAGGAAGCCGCCAAGCAGGCGCTCGCACATCTGGCATCCTGAAGGCCGTGACCCGCCAGAAGAACTCCGACAAGCGGCTGGACGAGCGGCTCGACGATCAGGGCGAGAAGGACGAGCGGCGCGGGATCTTCGAGCTCTTCGAGCGGGACGAGGATGCCCCGCTGGCCCGTGAGCGCGAAGACGACGACGACCCGAAGTAGCGCCGTCCAGGCTCGCAGTTAGGGTCCCCTGCGGTGCATCTCCGTGCCGTCAAGATCCGCGGTTTCAAGTCGTTTCCCGACCCGGTCGAGGTTCGCCTCGAGCAGGGCGTCGGCGTCATCGTCGGGCCGAACGGCTCCGGCAAGTCGAACGTCTCCGACGCCATCCGCTGGGCGGCCGGCTCCCTGAGCCCGCTCGAGCTGCGCGCCGAGAAGCCGGACGACGTCCTCTTTGCCGGCGCGGCCGGCCGCGGCCCCGCCGACTTCTGCGAGGTCGAGCTCCTCTTCGACAACGCCGACCACGCTCTGCCGATCGACTTCACCGAGATCTCCGTCGCGCGCCGCCTCCATCGCGGCGGCGAGGGGCAGTACCTGTTGAACAAGACCGCGGTGCGGCGCCTCGACCTCGTCGAGCTGCTCGCCGACCTCGGCCTCGGCCAGGGGATGCACTCGATCATCGGGCAGGGCAAGGTCGAGGCCATCCTCGCGTCGAAGCCGGAGGAGCGGCGCGCGCTCATCGAGGAGGCGGCCGGGCTCGGCCGCTTCAAGGCTCGGCGGCATCGCGCCGAGCTGAAGCTCGCGCGCGTCGCCATCCAGGTCGAGCGTGCACGCGACCTCGAGACCGAGGTGAAGAAGCGCCTGCGGCCGCTCGCGTTGCAGGCGACCGCCGCCGAGCGCGCGGAGAAGCTGCGCGGCGAGCTCGCGAAGCTGCGCGCGCGCATCGCGGAACTCGATCTCGCGACGCTCGACGACCGCCTCGACGCGACGGCAGAGCGACGCGCGGCTGCCGCGCTCGCGAAGCGCGCTGCGGAGGAACGGCTCGAAGCTGTGCTCGCAGAGCGCGGTCACGCGGAGGAAGAGCTTGCAGACGCTGCGGGTGCGCGCGAGCAGACGATGCAGGAGCTGTACCGGCTGCGCAGCGCGGCCGAGCGTGTCGCGATGCGGCGCGAGGCGGCCGAATCGCTGCTCCGTCGCTTGCGCGACGAGCTCGAGCAGCCGCGTCGTGTCCTCGACGAGCGGGTGCGCCTGGAGCGCGCCGCCGTCGGCGAGCAGGTTGCCCTGCACGAGGAGCGCCTGCGTGCGCTCGA
>DASXLN010000359.1:0-6046 GCA_036496165.1 Gaiellaceae bacterium
TCGACCTGCGACTCGTCGCTCAGGTCGGCGCCGATCGCGATGGCGCCGTCCAGCTCGGCCGCGAGCGTCTCGGCCTGCTCCCGACTCGTGTTGTAGTGGACGACGACGCGGCAACCCTCGGCGGCGAAGGCGCGCGCACACTCGGAGCCGATGCCGCCGCCCGCGCCCGTGACGAGGGCGACCTTGCCCGCGAGACCCGTGTCCACCGGTGCAGAGTAGTCTGCCGCCGTGCGCGTCCACGTCATCAGCGACATCGAGGGCGTCGCCGGCATCGTCAAGTGGGGCCAGGCGGGCGGCGACTCGCCGCTCTACCAGGAAGCGCGCCGCCTCTATACCGAGGAGATCAACGCTGCGGTGCGCGGCGCGAAGAAGGCGGGCGCGACGGAGATCGTCGTCATGGACTGCCACGGCGCGGGCGGCGACTACACGTTCAACTCGCTCGTCGCGAACGATCTCGACCCCGACTGCGAGTTCGTCATCCAGAGCGAGTGGACGGAGTACACGGCGTTCCTCGAAGAGGGGTGCGACGCTGCGCTCTTCGTCGGCATGCACGCGATGGCGGGCACGCCCGACGGGGTCCTTTCGCACACCGTCTCCGGGCAGGCGTGGCAGAGCCTGAAGTTCAACGGCACGCTCGTCGGCGAGACGGGCATCAATGCGGCGCTATGCGGCCACTGGAACTGTCCCGTGCTGCTCGTCACCGGCGACCGCGCGGTCTGCCGCGAGGCGACGGCGCTCCTCCCGGGCGTCACCACCGTCGAGGTGAAGGAAGGCCTCGGCCGTTTCAGTGCGCGCTCGAAGACGCCGGTCGAGGCGCGCACGCTCATCGAGGAGGGCGCGAAGCGCGCGCTGAAGGACGCGCACGCGGTTGCGCCCTACGACCCCGGCCGCCCGTCCGAGATCGAGGTCGTCTTCACGACGCCGGACCGGCTGGAGGAGTACCGCCACCGCCGCGGCGTCGAGGTGACCGGCCCTGCCACGATCGTCTCCCGCGGGGACGACTGGTGGCAGGCCTGGTCAGCGTTCTACTTCTAGGCGCGACGGCTCGACGATGCCGAGCCCTTCGACGAGCGTGAAGAACGCGCGCGCGAACGGCGACGCGTCGGTCCGGACGCGCACGTCGTCCCAGTCGATCTGCTCGCGCAGCGCACGCGCGAGCTCGAGCACGCTGCCGAAGTCGGGCTCCTGCTCGTTCAGCGCGAGCAGCTTCGTCATCAGGAGATCTTCGAGCGCGATCACGCGCACACGCAGGGCCATCACCTCGATCTCGGGCGCGTTCTCGATCGCGTCGACGGTGATCGGTCCGCCGGCCGGGCTGTAGATCAGGTCGACGAGCGTCCCGTTCGGATGCCACGCCTTCACGAGCCACCCTTCCGGCGGGCGCTCGGTGCGCATGCCCGCCTCGTCGAATGCGGCGAGGGCAGCATCCGTGTCGTCCATGTGGATGAGGAGGTCGACGTCGTGCTCGGACCGCGGGCCGCCGCGCGCCCACGCCGCGAGGCCGCCGCCGAGCGCGAAGGGGATGTCGTGCGACTGTAGAACGGCGACCGCGTCCTTCATCGCCGCGATCATTTCCTCGAAGGTCGGCTCTGGCATGGTCGGCCAGCAGTTTCCGTTCGGCGGGAAACTGCAACATGAGAGGCGTGATCCGTATTGCTGCGGCCGGGGACGTCCACGCTTCCGAGGCGATTCGCGAGCGCGTCGAGAGCGCGTTCGAACGAGTGGAGAGCGACGCCGACGTCATCCTCCTCGCGGGCGACCTGACGACGACCGGGGAGCCGGAGCAGGCGCAGGTCCTCGCGGACGCGTGCGCGCGCATCTCGATCCCGGTCTTCGCGGTCCTGGGCAACCACGACTACCACGCGGGCCGCGCCGCCGACATCGCCGCGGTGCTGACGGAAGCAGGCGTGCACGTCCTCGACCGGTCCTGGGCCGCATGCGAGGTCGCCGGCATGCAACTCGTCGTCGTCGGCACGAAGGGATTCGTCGGCGGCTTCCCCGGCTGCGTCCTGCCCGACTTCGGCGAGCCCCTTCTGCGTGAGGTCTACGCCGAGACGACACACGAGGCCGAGGCGATCGCCCAGGGCCTGCGCGAGATCGTGCACTGCGACCTGCGCATCGTTCTCCTCCACTACGCCCCCGTCGAGGCGACCGTCATGGGCGAGCCTGAGGGCATCCACGTCCTCCTCGGGAGCGACCGGCTCGCGACGCCGATCGCCGAGTGCGGCGCCGACCTCGTCTTGCACGGCCATGCGCACGCAGGGTCGTTCGAGGGACGCATCGGACAGATTCCGGTCTACAACGTCGCGGTGCACGTCACCGGCCGCGACTTCTGGGTCTTCGACCTCGAGGGCGCGCGCGGGCGCAGCGAAGTCGAGGTCGAGGGCCCCGCGTAGACTCGAGGTGTGGCGCAGGTCGTTCGCATCTCGATCGCTCCGGTGAAGTCGCTCGGCCTCGTCCACCCGGAAGAGGTGATGCTCGAGACCGGTGGCGTCGTCGGCAACCGCCGCTTCTGGCTGCGCGACGAGGCGGGCGCGCTGTACGCCGGGAAGCGCGACGGGACGATCCTGCAGATCCGACCGGAGTGGGACGAGGAAACGCGCCGGCTGGTGCTCACCTTCCCGGACGGCGAGCGCGTCGACGGCGTCGTCGAGCTCGGCGACGCGATCGACGCGAACATGTACTCGTGGCACTGCGTCGCGTCGCGCACAGTGATCGGCCCGTGGCAGGACGCGATCTCGCGCTATGTCGGCCGGCCGCTGGAGCTGCTCTGGGCGGACGCCGGCGCAGTCGACCGCACACCCCGCGGCGGCACCGTCTCGGTCGTGTCGCGTGCGTCGCTCGAGCGGCTGCGCGAGGAAATCGCCGCCGACGACGCCGTCGACGGGCGGCGCTTCCGCATGCTCTTCGAGATCGACGGCGTCGACGCGCACGAGGAGGACGCGTGGATCGGCGCGCACGTGCGGATTGGGGAGGCGACCGTGACGTTCAACGGCGACATCGGCCGTTGTGTCATCACGTCGCGCGATCCCGACACCGGTGTCGTCGACCTGCCGACCCTCGTCACGCTCGCGGCCTACCGGCGCGAGGGCCGGACCGAGCCGCTGCCGTTCGGCGTCTACGGCGAGGTCGTCACGCCGGGTCGTGTTCGCGTTGGTGACATAGCACAACTGCTATCCTCGCCGGAATGGCAGCCCGCAGCCGCCCAGAGCTGAAGCATCCGCTCGACCGCCTTCGCGAACGCATCGCCACCGGCGACCGCGGTTGGTTCTTCGCCGCCATTGCCGACCGCGTGGTCGAGCGTCGCACCGAGATGAACATGTCACAGCGCGAGCTCGCCGAGCTCGTCGGCACGACGCAGTCGGCGATCGCACGACTCGAGCGCGGCGGGCGGCCTCCTCGCATCGACACCTTGCTCCGCATCGCCGAAGCGCTCGACTGCGACCTCAAGGTCGAGCTCGTTCCCCATTCGTGATCGTCGTCGCCGTCGTCGGCGACTCGATCAGCGCCGGCTCGCCGTTGTGGGATCCCGACCCGGCGGTACGCGCCGCGATCGCTTCCCCCGACGAGCGCAGCCAGTGGCAATGGTGGGCGACGGCACGTGAGCCGCGGCTCGAGTTCCGCACGCGTGCCGTGTACGGCAGGCGCACGGACGAGATCGCAGCCTTCGTCGACGAAGTCGTCGACGGAGCAGCCGTCCTCGTCGTGCAGGGCGGCATCAACGACGTCGTGCAGGGGCGCTCGGTTGAGAACGCTGCCCGCGACCTCGCCGAGATGGTGGAGCGCGGGCGCACGCTCGGATTGCCGGTCGCGCTCGCGGACGTCCTACCGTGGCCGCGCGGCGACGTGCGCGCGGCGCGCGACATCGCCCGCCTGAACGAGCTCGTGCACGCGGTGCCCGATGTGATCCCGCTCCGCTTCCACGACACGCTCGCCCCGCTCGAGGGCTGGAGCGACGATGGCGACCATCCCTCCGTCGACGCGCACCGGCTCCTCGGCGAGGAAGCCGCACGCGCTCTGTCAGAGCTCGAGCTCTAGCCCGTCGTACGCGCGCTCGAGCCCCTGGTCGAGCGGAAGCTCGTCGGGTCGGTGGATGACGATCAGCCGTCGCGCACCGGACGCCTCGAACGCCTCGTTCGCCTCGTCGGCTGTGAGGTGGCCGCGCTCGGCCGGCTCCGGGTCGGCGAGCGTCGCCTCGCAGAGGAACACGTCGGCGTCGCGCGCCAGGTCGGCGAGGTGCGGCGTCGGCGCGGTGTCGCCGGAGTACGCGAGCGTGCGCTTGCCGTCGCTCACGCGCAGGCCGTAGGTCAGCTCCTCGTAGTGCGCGAGCTCGACGGGCGTGACCTCGAAGCCCGCTGCGGTGAAGGTGGCCGTGCCGTCGTACTCGCGCAACTGGAACGCGTGCTCGAGCTGATTCGTGAACGCGAGCTCGCCGCCGAGCGCGCGCAGCCGGTCGGTACCGCCGGGCGGCAGCCACAGCTCCGGCTTCGGCATCCGCCGGCCGGGACCGAACGCCGCGCCGAACGTCCACGGGACGAGGTCGCCCCAGTGGTCGAGGTGGAAGTGCGTGATCGCGATCGCGTCGACGTTCGGCCAGCCGCCGTTCCCGTTCCGCAGCCGTGCGAGGACACCCGGGCCGCAGTCGAGCAGGAGCCGGCCGTCGCCTTCGACGAGATACCCGGACTGCGCGCCTCCCGCGTTCGGCCAGGCGGGCGAGCAGCCGATGACGACGAGCCTCACCCGTACATCCTCGCGGATGGCGATGCCTCCACGGCGTGGTGACCGTGTATAACTCGCCCGTGGCCGGCGCCTCGACCGACGTCCTCAAGAAGGTCCCGCTCTTCTCGGGCCTCGACAACCGCGAGCTCGAGCAGATCGCGAGCTCGATGCGCGAGCGCCGCGTCGCCGCCGGCGACGTCGTCCTCGAGCAGGGCGCGGGCGGCGCCGGGTTCTTCGTCGTCGACGAGGGCGAGGCGGACGTGACCGTCGACGGCAAGAGCGTCGGCACCGTCGGCCCGGGCGACTACTTCGGCGAGATCGCGCTCCTCACCGGCTCGGATCGCACCGCCACCGTGACGGCTCGAACGGACATGCTCTGCTACGGCATGACCTCGTGGGACTTCAAGCCCCTCGTCGAGTCGAACTCCGCCATCGCGTGGAAGCTCCTCACCGCGATGGCACAGAAGCTGCGCTGACGCGGGCACCGACCTACGGGACGGTGCGGCCGCCGAGCGTGCCCGAGAGCCCGGACGACAGGAGCTGCAACGATCCGGTCGACGCCGAACGGCCGCCAACGGTCAGCTGGCCCTGGAACTTCAGCGTCACGGCGTTCCGCGGCGCGAGCTTCACCGTCCCGCTGACCGTCACGCCGCGCACGATTCCATAGCCCGCGAGACGGAAGCCGCCGGAGACGGGCGTGAGCGTCCCGCTCGTGAGGCCGGCGGTCGGGTGCGACGAGCCGGACTCGTCCAGCGTGAGCCAGGTCGCCTCGGCCTCGGCGAGCGTCTTCGAGGCGAGCGCGAACGTCGCCGCAGGGGCGGCGCGCTTCACAAGTGCCTTCGGGAATGCGCCAATCGGCGCAAGGAGGAAGGGCGGCCGCGTGCACGTGCGGCTGCTCGAGGTGTCGAGCATCCAGTCGTGCACGGCGAGCGCGGCGCACCCGGAGGGATCCGCCGTCACGACGCTGTGCCCGATCCCGGGGACGACGACGAGCTTGCCCTGCGGGAACTGCGCGATCACCGACTGCGCCCCGGAAGTCGGCGTCCGCATGTCGAAGCCGCCGCTGAGCGCGAGCACTGGAACGTCGGGAAGCTGGCCGGTCGCGAGGTTCGCGCCGCCCGCCGGCGACGGCCACGTGTCGCAGAGGACGGCGTTGCCCAGGTCCGACGCCCACGATCCGAATTGCCCGAACGTTCCCGGCGGCAGCGCGGCGATGGCGCTGCGAAGGAGCGCCGGCCGTGTCGCCGGGTCGGAGGTCGCGGGCCAGGGGAAGGGGCCGTCGCGACAGTCGGTGGCCGCGAAGAGCGCGAAGCTCAGGTCGGGCGCG
>DASXLN010000360.1:0-4667 GCA_036496165.1 Gaiellaceae bacterium
GCGATCAACCCGATGATCAAGATCACGAACATCGTCGCGATCCTGATCATCCCCGTGCTGATCTCGATTCACGGCTAGGAGTACCGTTTCCGGGATGCGGAAACTCGCATCCGGGGTCGTAGCGAGCACGATCGCCGTCGCCCTCGTGACGGCGGCGATCGAGCTCCTCAAGCCGCACGTCCCGGTGCTCAGCCTCGGCGTGCTCTACGTCTTCGCCGTGCTGCCCGTCGCCGTCGTGTGGGGGCTCGAGCTCGCCGTTGCGGTGTCGGTCGCAAGCATGCTCGCGTTCAACTGGTTCTTCCTTCCGCCGACGCACACGTTCCAGCTGCGAGACGGGGCGAACTGGCTCGCGCTCACGGTGTATCTCGTCACCGCGTTCGTCGTCAGCGCGCTCGCGGCCCATGCGCGGCACCGCCGGGAGGATGCGGAGCAGCGACGTCGCGAGGCCGACGTCCTCGCCGAAGCGGCCGGCGACCTCCTCCGCGGCACGGAGCTGTCCGCCGAGCTGGAGAAGCTCGCACAGCTCACTGCGGGAGTGCTGGGCGTGCGGGACGCGCGGATCGAGCTGGGAGAGCAGCCCGGCGGGGTCCCGATCGAGGTGAACCGCCGCCGCGTCGCGACGCTCGTCGTGGAGGAGCCGCTCGATCCCGTGATCGCGCGCCGGTTTCTGCCGGCGCTCGCCGCGCTGCTCGCGGTCGCGGTGGGGCGTGCAGAGCTCGAAGCGGAGGCGCTCGAGGCGGAGGCGCTGCGCCGCAGCGACGTCGTGAAGACCGCGCTCCTGCGGGCCGTGTCGCACGACCTCCGGTCGCCGCTCACGGCGATAGTCGCGGGAGCGGATGCGCTCGCGAGCGAGGAGATCCATCTCGACGCAGGAGACCAGGCAGCGCTCGTCGCCGCCATCCGTGAGGAAGCAGCGAGGCTGAATCGCGTCGTCTCGAACCTTCTCGACGTCTCACGCCTCGAAGCCGGCGCGGTCGAGAGTCACCCGGAGCTGTGGTCGGTCGACGAGCTCGTCGGGCAGGCGATCGACTCGGTGCACGCCGGTGCGGATCGGATCGTCGTCGAGCTCGACCCGGACGCACCGCCGGTGCGCGTCGACGCCGGTCAGGTCGAGCGCGTGATCGCGAACCTCATCGAGAACGCGCTGAGATTCTCGCCGCCTGGGACGCCTGTCGTCGTTCGCGCCGAGCACGGCGCCACCGAGCTGCGCATTCACGTCGTCGACCGCGGGCCGGGCGTCGCGGCAGCCGACCGGAACACCGTCTTCCAGCCGTTCCGGCGTGGAGCGACCGGCGGCTCGGGCCTCGGCCTTGCGATCGCGCGTGGGTTCACCGAGGCGAACGGCGGGCGCCTCTGGACGCAGGAGGATCCCGCCGGCGGGCACTTCGTCCTCGCGCTCGCGACTGCGCCGCGCCCGACGGTGCGCGCATGAGCCAGCGTGTCCTCGTCGTCGACGACGAGCCGCAGATCCTGCGAGCCCTGAAGGCGAGCCTGCGCGGCGCGGGCTACGAGGTCGACACGGCGGACACCGCCGAGGGGGCGCTCACGGCCGCCGGCGTCTCGCCGCCCGATGCGGTCATCCTCGATCTCGTGCTGCCGGACGGACGCGGCACCGACGTCGCTCGCGAGCTGCGGACGTGGAGCAGCGTCCCGATCATCGTCCTGTCCGTCGTCGGCGACGAGAGCGAGAAGGTCGCTGCGCTCGACGCCGGCGCCGACGACTACGTCACGAAGCCGTTCGGGATCGACGAGCTCCTCGCGCGCCTGCGGGCGGCGATGCGGCGGGTCGACGGCCCGACGGAGCCGGTGATCGACGTCGGCGAGCTGCGCCTCGACCTGGAGAAGCGGGCGGTGTGGTTCGCGGGAAAGCCCGTCCAGCTCACGCCGCACGAGTTCAAGCTGCTGCGGCTCCTCGTCGTCAACCAGGGGAAGCTGCTCACGCACTCCGCGATCCTTCGCGACGTGTGGGGCAGGGCGTACACCGACGAGTCGCACTACTTGCACGTGTACGTCTCGCAACTGCGCCGGAAGATCGAGCCGGACCCGACGCGGCCGCGGTACATCCTCACCGAGCCCGGCGCTGGTTACCGGCTCGTCGATCCGACGTCTTGAGAACTTCTTGAGGGCGGGGAGGGCAACGCTGAGGGCACACTGAGGCCGCCGGGCTTACCGTCGGATCGTGACGGTTCCCGTCGAAGCTCCTCGCCGCGCACGCCGCCTCGTCGTCGGCCGGCCGATGCAAACCGGGCAGATGGAGGAGACGCTCCTCCCGAAGTGGATCGCGCTGCCGATCTTCGCGTCCGATCCGTTGTCGTCGAACGCGTATGCGACGGAGGAAGCGCTCGTGGTCCTCCTCGCCGTGTCGGCGACGGCATCGCACTTCGTCTTCCCGATCGCGATCGCGATCTCGATCCTGCTCGCGCTCGTCATTCTCTCGTACAGGCAGACGGTGCGTGCATACGAGACCGCAGGCGGCGCGTACATCGTCGCGAGGGAGAACCTCGGCATGCTCCCGAGCCTCGTCGGCGCCGCCGCTCTGCTGACCGACTATGTCCTCACGGTGGCCGTCTCGATCTCGGCGGGCATCTTCGCGATCACGTCATTCGTGCCCGCGCTCGCCTCCCACCGGGTCGCGCTCTCGCTCGCCTGCCTGGTCATCATCGTCCTCGCGAACCTGCGCGGAGTTCGCGAGTCCGGGCTGCTGTTCGCGCTGCCGACGTATGCGTTCATCGCCGCGCTGCTCGCACTCGTCGCAGGAGGGCTCTTCGAGCTCGCAACGGGGCACCTGCACCGTGCCGCCGTTCCGAACGCCTTGCCGCTGGGAACGGGTGCCGTCACGACCTTCGTGCTGCTGCGGGCGTTCTCGTCGGGATCGACGGCTCTCACCGGTGTCGAAGCGATCGCCAACGGCGTCAATGCCTTCCGTAAGCCGCAGGGGATCAACGCGTCCAAGACGCTCGGTGCGCTCGGCGTCATCACCATCACGTTGTTCCTCGGCATCTCCTTCTTGGCGGTGCACGTTCATGCAGCTCCGAGTTCGACCGCCTCCGTCGTCTCGCAGATCGCACGCGCTGTGTTCGACCCGGGATCTCCGTTTGGATTCATGTATTACGGCGTCCAGGCGACGACGCTGCTGATCCTGATCCTGGCCGCGAATACGTCGTTCCAGGGATTCCCGCGGCTGTCCGCTCTGCTCGCGCGCGACGGGTTCGCGCCGCGCCAGTTCACGAATCTCGGCGACCGCCTCGTCTTCTCGAACGGGATGCTCGTCCTCGCGCTCGTCTCCGGCCTGCTCCTCTGGATCTACAAGGCGAACACGAACAGCCTCATCCATCTGTACGTCATCGGCGTCTTCACCGCGTTCACGCTTTCGCAGGCCGGGATGGTTCGCTACTGGCTCAGACGGCGTGAGCCGGGTTGGCGCCACAAGATCGCAATCAACCTGCTCGGAGCGACAGCGACCGGAGTCGTGACACTCATCGTCGTCTACACGAAGTTCACCGAGGGCGCCTGGCTCGTGATCGTGGCGATCCCGATTCTCGTGCTGGGGATGCTCGGCATCCGTCGCCACTACGCGCGCTTTGCCCGCCGACTGCGCGCCGGCACCGACGCAGTCGCCGCCGCATCGCAGCCGCGGAACACGACGATCCTGCTCGTCGAGTCGCTCGACGACGCGACGCTCGAGGCCGCCTGGTTCGCGCGCGCCGTCTCGACCAACGGCTTCCGCGCCGTGCACGTGCCGACGCGGGCATCGGATCCGGGGATCAGGCCGCGCTGGTTCCGGCTCAGCGACGATCTCCCCCAGCTCGAAGTGCTGGACCCGAGCGGGGGCGCTGCCGACGCCGTCCTCGAGCAGGTCTGGCGCCTGCCCCGCGGCGAGGCCGAGTTCGTCACGGTCGTCATTCCGGAGCTCTTCCAGATGCGCTCGGTGCTCGACCAGGCGAGGCGACCGCTCGAGCTCGCCTTGAAGCTGCGCCTCCTCGCCGAGCCCGGCGTCGTCGTCGCAGACGTGCCGGTCATGCCCGATGCCCACGTCCAGCCGGACAGGCTCGTCGCACGCGTGATCGTCTCAGACGTCAACGCGGCGTCGATGCGCGCGATCAACTACGTGCGGGCGCTCGGCGTCGAGGACGCGCGCGCCGTGCACTTCGCCTTCAGCGCCGACGACGCCGCCGACATCCGCCGCGCCTGGTCGTTGCACGGGCCGGGCCTTCCGCTCGAGGTGCCGGAGGCGCCGTACCGCGACATCGGCCTCCCGCTGCTTGCGTACATCCGCGAGCTGACGGCGGAACCGGGCACCGCCGTGCTGCTCGTCATGCCCGAGCTCGTGACCCGCGGCTGGCGCCGCTTCCTCCACAACCAGCGCGCGCTGTACATCAAGCGGCTGCTGCTCCTCGAGCCGGGCGTCATCCTCGCGAGCGTCCCGTACCAGGTGCTCTGATGCGGCGCCCGAACCTTCCCGCCATCCGCCGCCGCGCCCGCCGGCTCGCGCGCCGCACCGCGGCCGTCCGGTACCGGAGCATCGTCGTGCCGCTCCTCGGACGGCGCGAGACCGAGCACGCGCTCGACCTCGCCTGCCGGCTGGCCGCCGACCGAGGCGCGCGGGTCGTGCTCGTCGCGCCGCTCGTCGTCCCGCAGGAGCTGCCCCTCGACGCGCACTTCGTCCG
>DASXLN010000361.1:0-1975 GCA_036496165.1 Gaiellaceae bacterium
GGGCGAGGGGCACGGCTTCCGGCGGGAGGAGAACGTCATCCGCTCACAGGAGGCCGTCCTGTCGTTCGTCGGCCAGGTCTTCGGGTTCGAGCCCGACGGCGACATCGAGCCGGTCGCACTCTCCGCCGCGCTTCGGTGAACGACTTCGTCCCGACGCAGCACGCGGTGCACGTGCTCCCCGAGGGCGCGCTCGAGGAGAAGCTGAAGCTCGGTCGTCCGTTGCGCGTGAAGCTCGGTATCGACCCGACGTCGCCCGACGTCCATCTCGGCTTTGCCGTCGTTCTCGACCGGCTGCGCGAGTGGCAGGACGCCGGGCACACCGTCGTCCTCATCGTCGGCGACTACACCGCGCGCATCGGCGACCCGTCGGGGCGGTCGGTCGAGCGGCCCGTCCTCGCCGACGAGGAGCTGGACGCGAACGCGAAGCGCTTCCGGGAGCAGGTCGTGCGCGTCCTCGACCCCGAGCGGACCGAGTTCCGCTTCAACGGCGAGTGGCTCGCGCCGCTGACCTTCGCCGAGACGGTGCGGCTGACGCGGACGCTGACGGTCGCGCGCCTGCTCGAGCGCGACGACTTCGCGAAGCGGTTCGCCGCCGGCGAGCCGATCTCGCTCTCCGAGCTGCTCTACCCGCCGATGCAGGCATACGACTCGGTCGCGATCGAGGCCGACGTCGAGATCGGCGGCACCGACCAGCTGTACAACCTCCTCGCCGGACGCGACGTCATGCCGCATTACGGCCTCGAACCGCAGGTCGTCGTCACGTATCCGCTGCTCGTCGGCCTCGACGGCGTCGAGAAGATGTCGAAGTCGCGCGGCAACTACATCGGGATCAACGAGCCGCCCGAGGAGATGTTCGGCAAGACGATGTCGATCCCGGATGCGGCGCTCCCGCAGTGGTGGGACCTCGTCGCCGGCGGCGGCGACCATCCCGCCGATCCGATGGAGTGGAAGCTCGAGCTCGCGCGCCGGATCACCGGGCGCTGGCACGGCGAGGCGGCCGCGCGGGCGGGGGAGGAGTTCTTCACGCGGGTCGTCCGCCGGCACGAGGCGCCGGACGAGGTGCAGGAGGCGCGGCTCGACGGCCCGGACCCGCTCCATCTCCCGGCGTTCCTCGCTTCGACGCTCGGCGAGTCGACGAGCCATTGGCGGCGGACGATCGACCAGGGCGGGGTCAAGCTCGACGGGCAGCCGCTCGCCGGCTACGACCATGCGTGGTCGGAGCTCGACGGCGCCGTGCTCCAGGCGGGAAAACGTCGCTTCTTGCGGCTCGTTTCGAGTTGACGTGCGGGCCTGCCTTGCTACAATCCACCGGCTGCCCGAGCGGGCGGTGTAGGAAAGTCCCTGCAAACGACGAAAACGGAGCGCCTTCGGACGATTCGGATAGACTTTCCGAGCTTCCTTGGGCCTCTGGCGCGAGTCGGGGCCTTTTTTACGCCGTCACGACGGCCTGGTCTTTGAAAACTCAACAGCGTGCGTTTACGTCGAGACCGGACGGGCTTCGGCCTGTTCGGCTCAGATGAAAACCTGTCTCATCTCCTTCGGGAGATGGACTTTGAGCACAAGCTCAAGGTGAAAAAGACTCGTCGGCTTCGGCCGGCGAACATTCTTCACGGAGAGTTTGATCCTGGCTCAGGACGAACGCTGGCGGCGCGCTTAACACATGCAAGTCGAGCGAGAACCGGACCTTCGGGTCCGGGGACAGCGGCGAACGGGTGAGTAACACGTGAGTAATCCACCCTTGGCACCGGAATAGCCCGGGGAAACTCGGATTAATGCCGGATGGCCCGACAGCCTCTCGGGGCGGTCGGAAAAGATAGCTTCGGCCTTCGGCCAAGGACGAGCTCGCGGCGGATTAGCTTGTTGGCGGGGTAACGGCCCACCAAGGCGACGATCCGTAGCTGGTCTGAGAGGACGATCAGCCACACTGGGACTGAGACACGGCCCAGACTCCTACGGGAGGCAGCAGTGGGGAATC
>DASXLN010000362.1:0-4929 GCA_036496165.1 Gaiellaceae bacterium
GGTTGATCGACGCTGAAGGTGGCCGCGCCGCTTCCGGAGGGGCCGTCGAGGGACGGGATCGCGGCGGTCACCGAATTCGAAAGCCCGGACATGGTCGAGCTTCCCTCCGGTCCGGCGACAATGTGAATGGGGGGCTTGAAGTCGATCGGAACGCCGAACGGATTCGTCACGTCGAGGGTGTATGTGAACATGTACGTCTTGCCGAGCTTCGGGGAGAACAGCGCCCAATCGCTATTCAGTCCGGGCGCGGTCGGCGACGACAGTCCTTCGCCCGAGTCGAGGTTGGTCGGGCCGCTCGAAGAAACGAGCGTGACGCCACCGGGCAAGAGCCATGTGGGATCGCCCACCGACACGGACAAGTCGAAGATGTTCGATGCGAGCGCAGCATCAGTGATAGTCAGCGAAACCTGGACCGTCTGTAGGCCTCCGGAAGGCCCGATGACGAGCGGCTGCATCGTTCGCGCGGAGTCGAAGCCCTCGGCGAAGGTCGCAGGCACAACAGTGCAGCAGAGCTGGTTGAAGTCGAGGTAACCGGTCGACTCGCCGGGAGCAAGCGAGGTCGGCGTCGAGGTCGCCGGCAGGCTCGCAAGTCCCGGGAACGAGCTCAGAGCCCAGCCGCTCGTCAGCGTCATGCTCGCGTTCGTCACCGTGCTCGCGGTCTCGTTCCTGATCTGTGGGAAGTAACCACGCGTGCCCGTCAGAACCGTCGAGCCCGCCACGGCATCGACGGCAGACCCCACCTCGCCCTTCGACGACGTACCGGCATCCGCAACCACCACCGACGGCTGGTCGGCGAACGCCGCCGGGATCGCTGCCGCGGTAGCCGCCACCACCACCACGACGAACAGAAGCATGGGTCGGACGAACAGGTGACGCCGCATCTGTGCCCTCCTCCTCGTAAGGGGCACGAGAGCACCCCGAGAACCCATCGTGGTCCGGCCGTACTCTTGTGTCAAGAGCCACGCAGCGAGCTTGAGAAGAAGCGGATGATGGGACTCGAACCCACGACCTTCTGCATGGCAAGCAGACGCTCTAGCCAACTGAGCTACATCCGCGCGGCGTCGGCCAGTATAGCCAGCCTAGGCTGAATCCAGGGCCTCGTTCACGAGCCGGTCGGCGAGCTCGTTGTGCTCCCGGCGGACGGCCGTGTACGACACCCTTCCGATCTCGCGCGCGAGGCGGGACGCTTGCAGCGAGAGCTGCTGGAGCGCCGCGTTCTTCACCCGGTACTCGCCGTTCATCTGCTTCACGAGCAGCTCCGAGTCGGAGACGACCTCGACCTCGGGCACGGCCAGCTCGAGCGCCTTCTCGAGCCCCGCGATGAGCGCGCGGTACTCGGCGACGTTGTTCGTCGCGACGCCGATGCGCTCGCCGTGCGCTGCGAGCACCGTCCCATCCTCGCCCTCGATGACGTAGCCGTATGCCGCCGGCCCGGGATTGCCGCGCGCGCCGCCGTCGGTGAAGAGCTTCGCCTTCACTCGACGAGCTCATACACATCGAATGCCGGCTCCTCGTACGGGTGCGCGCGCCGAAGCGCGGCGATCACGTCGTCGTGCCGCTCGGCCGGATACACGGTCTCGAGCCGCAGCTCGGCCACGCGCTCCTCGCGGCCCGCCCGCCCCACATCCGGCTTCGTCCCCTCCCCGCCGAGGAACGTGCCCGTTCCCTCCGTGTACCACGAGCAGCGCTCGTAATCGCCGATCCGTCCCGCGCCCGCCGCGAAGACGGCTTCTCGCACGGAGTCGAGTGCTTCCCTCGGGACGAAGACGATGAGCTTGCGCGCCACGCGCCGCAAGTTACTCGAGTCCGCGGAGCAGCGCGAGCTTGGCCGGCGCGTCCGAGGCGACGGCGATGTGCATCGCCGCGAACTCGGGGATGTACGCGATCGCGTTCACCGCCTGGAGCCGCGCGAGGACGCGGAAGAAGGCGCGCTTCTCCGCTCCGGTCGAGAAGCTGCGGAGGATGTCGAACGCGTACCCGGTCGTGTGCATCGAGTAGGCCTTCGTCGCGACCGCGTTCACCCTGGTCAGCAGGCGCTGATAGCGCTCGTCGCGTATCGCGCTCGTCAGCATGAGCGGCTTGTATGCGCGCATCTCGCCGACGATGTAGCGGAGGACGTCGAGCGCCTGCGGTCGCATCGCTGCATAGAGGCGCGGCTTCTGTCCGAGCTGACGCGCGAGGGAGCCGACCCGCACGCGCAGGTGCATGCGCGGGATCCGCACGAGGTAATGACTGCGCAGTGCCCGCGCGATCGCAGCGGGGTTCCGCAGCTTCGGCGTGGTCGCTCGCGGGTGGAGCACCTCTTCCGACGAGTTCTTCTTCAGCTGCAGGTGCGTCTCGTAGCGGAGCGCCGCAGGGTCGTGGCGATACAGCGACAGCACGCGCTCCGCAGCGAGCACCTTCCAGTAGTAATCGACCTCAGGCCCCTGCTCCGACGTGTGGAAATAGAACGACGCGTACGAGCGCGCGTGCCGCAGAGGCGCGACGCCGAGGTGATAGGACGCGACCGCGAGGTCGAGGCGGCCGAGCGCGTGCCGCGCGCGCTCGAGCCTGCGGACGGTCGCGCGCAACTGTGCAGCGGGACGCATCCGCCTCGTCGAGAGCTGGGTCAATCCCCAGCGCCCGCCCATGCCCGTGACCCGCGGACGCCCGGAGCTCTCGACGAAGATCATTCCCTCCAGCAGCGCCGGGCTGATGCCGCTTCCGCGCGTGGCGCGGACGGCGAGCCGGTGCCAGGAGCTGACGCGCGCGGCCGTGGCGAGCGGGCCGCCCGGGCTCGAGAGCAGCAGGCCGCGGTCGAACGCCTGGGCCGCATCACTCCCAACGCCGGCGGAGGCGGCCGGAACGACAGCCAATGCGAGGCAGACGACGACAAGAAGGCGGCGCACGGCGCGGCAAGGTAGCCGCGCTCCCGCTCAGCCTCGTCCCTCGAAAGGGTTACTCGGCGACGTCGATCTGCGCGCGCTGGAGCTTGCCCGAGTAGTCGACGTAGATCGACTTCCACTCGGTAAAGACGTCGAGCGCGGCCTGCCCCGCCTCGCGGTGCCCGTTGCCCGTGTCCTTCGTGCCGCCGAACGGCAGATGCACCTCGGCGCCGATCGTGCCGGCATTCACATACGTGATACCCGCCTCCAGGTCGCGCATCGCGCGGAACGCAGTGTTCACGTCGCGCGTGAAGATCGACGATGAGAGCCCGTACTTGATCCCGTTCGACACGCGGATCGCCTCGTCCGCGTCGCGCACCTTGATGAGCGCGGTCACGGGCCCGAAGATCTCCTCCTGCGCGATGCGCATCTGCGCGTCGACGTCTGCGAAGATCGTCGGCCGGTAGAAGAACCCCTTGCCGAGATCGCCCTCGCTCGCGACCTCGCCACCGGTGACGAGCTTCGCGCCCTCGTCGCGGCCAATCGTCGCGTAGGAGTCGATCTTCTCGAGCGCCGAGCGGTTGATCACCGGCCCGATGTCCGTTGCATCGTCCCAGCCCGGGCCGAGCCGGAGCTTCTCGACGCGCTCGACGAGCCGCTTCTGCAGCGCGTCGTAGATCTTCTCGTGGGCGATGACGCGCGACGCCGCCGTGCAGCGCTGTCCCGACGTCCCGAACGCCGACCAGATGATGCCGTCGACGGCGAGATCGAGGTCGGCGTCGTCGAGGACGATGATCGCGTTCTTGCCGCCGAGCTCCAGGTGCACGTGCTTCAGCGTCTCCGCCCCGGCCTCGAGCACCTTCACACCGGTCTCACGCGAGCCCGTCAGTGTGATGACGCGGATGTCCGGGTGGCGCACCATGCGGTCGCCGACGGTCGAGCCGCCGCCGTGCACGATCTGGACGACGTCCTCCGGGATGCCGGCCTCGTGGAGCAGCTCGACGAAGCGCGCGGCCAGCGCCGGCGTGTCGGTCGCCGGCTTCAGCACGACCGTGTTGCCACACACGAGCGCCGGGATGATCTTCCACGACGGGATCGCGACCGGGAAGTTCCACGGCGTGATCGCGCCGACGACGCCGATCGGCTGCCGGATGCTCATGTTCCACTTGTCCGGCAGCTCCGACGGTGTCGTCTGGCCGAAGAGGCGGCGCCCCTCGCCGGCCATGTAGTACGTGATGTCGATCGCCTCCTGGACGTCGCCGCCCGCCTCCGCGCGCACCTTGCCCATCTCGTGCGTCATCAGCTCCGTCAGCGCGTCCTTCTCCTCCTCGAGGAGCCGCGCGAAGCGGTAGAGGATCTCGCCGCGCTTCGGCGCCGGCACGAGCCGCCACCGGCCGAACGCCTCCTTCGCGCGCGCGACCGCGCGGTCGACGTCCTCGGCGGTCTGCTGCGGAAAGATGCCGATCGTCTCGCCGTCGGCCGGGCTCGTGCTCTCGAAGCTCTCCGTCCCCGTCAGCGCCATGGGACGAGGGTAGTGGCTACGGGGGCGCGTCCGTGTCGGGGAACGTGCCCGTGATGCGCGGGCGGCGCCGGTCGCGGATCTCGCGCTGCTCCGTGTAGTCGCCCGCGTCCTTGCCCGAGCGGCGGTCGGGCCCCTCGCGGCGGTCGACGATGACGGTCACGTTCGGGTTGTCCCGGTAGTACTCGACCATCTTGTCGTAGAGCTCGCCTTCGAGCTCGCGGGGAATCACGCAGTAGATCATCCTGCTCCGATTGTGATGGAGGACGGGCGCGCGGTCTAGATGCGTGCGATGTCGGGCACGAGGCGGCCCTCGTCCTCGACCCGCGTATTCCAGGCCTTGAAGGCGTCCTCGAGCTCGTCGAGCTCATGCCCGCGGCGCTCGAGGCGCACGGGCTGGGCCGACTCGGGCGTGACGCGGTACTGGTACCAGGAGAGGTCCCAGGCGACCGTGACCGCGAGCTCGCCGGCGTCGCCGGAGAGCGCCACGATGCTCGCCTTCGCCTCGCCGAGGCTCTTGGCGATGCCGCCAACGGTGCGGCGGTA
>DASXLN010000363.1:0-4718 GCA_036496165.1 Gaiellaceae bacterium
GGCATGCTCGCGGTCGACGCCGTGCACGATGAGCTTCGAGATCATCGGGTCGTACGCGGCGACGACCTCGCGGCCGGCGTCGACACCGGAGTCGACGCGCACACCGGGCCCGGACGGCTCGCGGTATGCGGTGACGAGGCCAGGCGCCGGCAGGAAGCCGCGTGACGCGTCCTCTGCGTTGATGCGGCACTCGATCGCGTGGCCGCGCAACGAAACGTCGGCCTGCGTGAACGAGAGAGGCTCGCCGAGCGCGATCAGGACCTGCTCGCGCACGAGGTCGATGCCGGTGACGAGCTCCGTCACCGTGTGCTCGACCTGGATGCGCGTGTTCATCTCCATGAAGAAGTACTCGCCACCGGCCGTCAGCAGCCCTTCGATCGTCACCGCCGACACGTAGCCGGCGGCGCGCGCGGCATCGACGCCGATCCGGCCGATGCGCGCACGCAGCGCGTCGTCGACGGCGGGGGACGGCGTCTCCTCGACGAGCTTCTGGTGGCGGCGCTGGATCGTGCAGTCGCGCTCGCCGAGGTGGACGACGTTGCCGTGCGAGTCCGCGAGAACCTGCACCTCGATGTGCCGTGGGTCGACGATGAGCTTCTCGACGTAGACGTCGGGGTTCGCGAAGTACGACTGACCCTGGCGGCGCGCGGTCTCGAACGCGCGCTCGGCCTCGTCCGGGCCTGCGACCTCCTCCATGCCCTTCCCGCCGCCGCCGGCCGCCGCCTTGATCAGGAGCGGGTAGCCGATCGAGTCGCCGAGCGCGAGCAGCTCCGCGACGGAGCCGACCGGCTCCGTCGTCCCGGGGATGATCGGCACGCCTGCCTGCTGCATCGCGGTCCGGGCGCGCGTCTTCTCCCCCATGAGCTCGATCGCCTCGGGGGGCGGGCCGATCCACACGAGCCCCGCGTCGCGGACGGCGCGGGCGAAGCCCGCGTTCTCGGCGAGGAATCCGTAGCCGGGGTGGACGGCCTGCGCGCCCGCGCGCAGGGCGGTGTCGACGAGTGCGTCGACTGCGAGGTAGCTCTCGACGAGGAACGCCTCGTCGGCGTAGTCGGCGTGGAGCGAGCGCCGGTCGGCCTCGGAGTAGACGGCGACCGACCCGGCGCCGAGCTCGCGCAGGGTGCGGAAGACGCGGATGGCGATCTCGCCGCGGTTGGCGACCATGACCTTGTCGAACATCAGCGGGCCGTATTGTCTCCGTTGTGAGCCCCGCGGACCAGCTGACCGTCGCGCGCGCTCTCTCGGTGCCCCTCGTCATCCTGCTCTTCGCGTGGCCGTTCCACGATCATGCGTACTGGGCGACCGGCCTCTTCTGCGTCGCGATGACGACCGACTGGTTCGACGGCAGGCTCGCGCGGCGGCACGGACGGACGTCGCCGCTCGGCTCGCTCCTCGATCCGATCGCGGACAAGGTGCTCGTCCTCGGCACGCTCGTCATGCTCGTCGGCCAGCACGTCGTGCCGGCATGGATGGTGGCGGCGATCGTCGTGCGCGAGGTGCTGATCACGGGCCTCCGCCAGGCTGCGATCGAACGCGGGATCGTCATCGCCGCGCGCGACCTGGGGAAGTTGAAGACGTGGGCACAGGCGGTCGCCGCCGGGCTCGGCGGCTTCGCGGCCGCGGGCGCGTGGGGGACCGGGGTCGCGTGGTGGTCGATGCTCGTCGCCGTCGCCCTGACGTGGGCGTCGGGGCTCGACTACGCGCGGAGCGCTCCCGCGCTCTTCAGGCCGCGGGCGACTTAGCGCGTCGCGAGGCCGCGCGCCTCACACCAGTCTTCGAAGCGGGCCCAGCTCCGTAAATACTCGCGCAGTTGGTAGAAGCCCTCCTCGATCTCCGCGCGGACGGCCCAGTGGCAGTGGCCGCAATACCCGAGCTCGTCGACTGCGGGAGCAGTGTTACAGCGGATGCACTCGTCGAACATGCTCTGAAAACGGCCCGGCGGCGGCTCGGGTTACGCATTCGAGCCTGATTCCTCGAGCCACGGTGCGTCGGGTGCAGGCTTTTCCGTTTCTGCGGCCAATGCAGCAAGAATGGCCGCCCGCTCCTCGTCCGTCGGCTCCGGCGTGATCTCGATTTTCACGAAATCCAGGGTAAAGTGTTTGTGAGGACGGGGTTGGGCCTGGGTCGCCGCATAGGAGTCGTCGCAGCTGCGCTTGCGCTGGTCCCGGCGGGCACGGCGCTTGCCGGGGCGCATCGCTCGGCATCGTGGGCGCTGCCGCAGATCCGGGTCGTCACCGCCGCCGGCCTGATGGGGGCGAAGTCGCCGGCGACCTTCCGCGCGACCGCGGCGCTGACCGACCAGGCGCTCGCGAATCTCGTGTTCGACCTGCAGCAGCTGCTGGCGCCGCCGCCTCCGCCTGCGCCCGCCGTTCCCCCCGCACCGCCGGCGCCCACCCCCACGGTCACCGATCCGACGCAGACGAGCACCGACCCGACGGCGACGGATCCGACGCAGACGACGACCGCTGCGGTGACGACCACGGTCGTGACGACCACGACGGTCGCCGCGCCGCCGCCTCCACTCCCAGCTCCGCCCGCGCACCCGCCGAAGGTCCCGCACGGCGCGGCCGCCGCGACGATGACGATGCTCGACGCGCAGCTCGTCGACGGCGTCGGCCTCGACGCCGCCGCTGCCGAGTTCGCGCAGGGCGCACGCGCTGCGGGTCTCAGCATCCCCGACCGGTTCGGCACGGAGGTGGCGGCGCGGCTCCTCGGCCTCCGGCTCGACCACCCCGCGAGCGAGGACGCTCTCGAGCTGCTTCCGAACGACCCGGCGACCCGCGCCGAAGCGGCGTACTCGGCGGCGCAGATCCTGCATTCGTCCGGCTGGCTCGTACCGGTCGTGCAGAGCCTCGCCGACACGTTCGCGCTTCCCGCGTACTCGACCTGGCAGCGCCGCATCATCGACGCGGCGGTCGCGCGGATCGGCATGCCGTACGTGTGGGGCGGCACGAGCGACGGCCGCGAGATCGACTTCGGCGTCGCCGCGCGCGGCGGCTACGACTGCTCCGGATTCGTTTGGCGCGTGTACAAGCTGACGAGCTACCCGGGCGAGGGCAGCCTCGCATCGGTGTTGCGCGGACGAACGACGTACGTCATGAGCGGCGAGGTGCCGCACTCCGAGCTGATCAACTTCGCGCACCTGCAGCCGGCGGACGTCATCTTCTTCGGCGCGCACGGCCCGCGGTCGAGCCCCTCCGAGGTCGACCACATGGGCATCTACATCGGCAACGGGTGGTTCATCCAATCGTCCGAGTACGGCGTCGCGCTCGCGCAGCTGACCGGCTGGTACCGGCGAGAGTTCGCGTGGGGCCGCCGGCCGCTGCGCGAAGCCGGGCTCTCGGGCTAGCGCCCTACTGGTTCCACTTGTCCGCGGTCTTCTTGCGGTGGCCGCTGCTCTTCACGCGCGGGTCCGGGACCTCGAGCCGGAGCTCCTCGACCCGGTGCGGGTCGGCCTGCTGCATCGAGCCGCGCCGCCAGGCGCGGTTCGGCCTGAGCATCTTCGGGATGGACGGCAGCTTCTTCGTCATGCATCCGACCTACCCATGGATCGGTGTCTGACACCAACGTTGGTGTCTGGCACCTACAGCGGGATGTTCCCGTGCTTCCTACTCGGCCTCGGCTCCGACTTCGTCAGCGACGTCTCGAGCGCGTCGATGAGGACGCGACGCGTCGAGCGCGGCTCGATGACGTCGTCGACGTACCCGCGCTCTGCCGCGGAGTACGGATTCGCGAAGCGCTCCTTGTAGTCGGCGATCAGCTCCGCGCGCCGCGCCTCCGGGTCGGCGGCCTCCTCGATCTCCTTCCGGAAGACGATGTTGACGGCGCCCTCCGGCCCCATCACCGCCACCTCCGCCGTCGGCCACGCGAAGTTGAAGTCGGCGCGCACGTGCTTCGAGCTCATGACGTCGTACGCGCCGCCGTACGCCTTGCGCGTGATCACCGTCAGCTTCGGCACCGTCGCCTCGCTGTACGCGTACAGCAGCTTCGCGCCGTGACGGATGATCCCGCCCCACTCCTGCGCCGTCCCCGGCAGGAAGCCGGGCACGTCGACGAACGTCACGAGCGGGACGTTGAACGCATCGCACGTGCGCACGAAGCGCGCCGCCTTCTCGGAGGAGTCGATGTCGAGGACGCCGGCGAGCGTGCGCGGCTGGTTGCCGACGACGCCGACCGCGTGGCCGCCGAGACGCGCGAAGCCGCAGACGATGTTCTCCGCCCAGCGCTCGTTCACCTCGAGGAACTCGCCGCCGTCGATGACGCGCCGGATGACGTCGTGCATGTCGTACGGCTTGTTCGGGTTGTCGGGGACGAGCGTATCGAGCCCCGCGTCCTCGCGGTCGCGCGGGTCGGCCGGCGTCGTGAACGGCGGCCGCTCGCGATTGTTCTGCGGGAGGAACGAGAGCAGGTAGCGCGCATCCTCGAGGCACGCCACCTCGTCCGGCGAGGTGAAGTGCGCGACGCCGGACTTCGTCGCATGCGTCGATGCGCCGCCGAGCTCCTCGAACGTCACCTCCTCGCCGTTAACGGTCTTCACCACGTCGGGGCCGGTGATGAACATGTACGACGAGCCCTCGACCATGAAGATGATGTCCGTCATCGCCGGCGAGTACACCGCGCCGCCGGCGCACGGCCCCATCACGAGCGAGATCTGCGGGATCACGCCCGACGCCTGCACGTTGCGCCAGAAGATCTCCGCGTACCCCGCGAGCGAGACA
>DASXLN010000364.1:0-6133 GCA_036496165.1 Gaiellaceae bacterium
AAGAGCCCCCTTCTTTGATTGTGCTGCTGGGGAACCTCCCGGTTCCCCAGCAAGAACCTTGACCCCGCCCCAGGCTCAGGAGCAGAAAGGCCGCTCATGAGCTCGGTCCCCGAGGTCCGCCTTCGCCGGTTCCGCCGGACCGGGGCGCTGCGCGGCCTCGTCCGCGAGACGCGACTCTCGCTCGACCAGTTCGTGATGCCGCTCTTCGTCGCCCCCGAGGCGCTGCCGGATGCGGGCCTGCCGGCGATGTCACGGCTGACGGTCGACGGGCTCGTGCGCGAGGTCGAGGCGCTCGTCGGCCTCGGCGTCCGCGCGGTGATCCTCTTCGGCATCCCGGACGGGAAGGACGACGAGGCGACCGGCGCCTGGGAGGACGACGGGATCGTCCAGCGCGGACTGCGCGCGCTCCGGCCGGAGTTCCCCGAGCTCGTGCTCGTCACCGACGTCTGCCTGTGCGAGTACACGTCGCACGGCCACTGCGGCGTGATCGTCGACGGTGAGGTGCACAACGACCGCAGCCTCGAGCTGCTCGCGCGCACGGCCGTGAGCCATGCGGAGGCTGGCGCCGACGTCGTCGCGCCGAGCGACATGATGGACGGTCGCGTGCACGCGATCCGCGAGGCGCTCGACGACAACGCGTTCGAGTCGACGCCGATCCTGTCGTACGCGGCGAAATACGCGTCAGCGTTCTACGGGCCGTTCCGCGAGGCGGCCGGCTCGGCGCCGTCGTTCGGCGACCGCCGCGGGTACCAGATGGATCCCGCCAACGTGCGCGAGGCGCTGCGCGAGTGCGAGCTCGACCTCGACGAGGGAGCGGACGCGGTCATCATCAAGCCCGCGCTCCCGTATCTCGACGTCATCCGCGCCGCGCGCGAGGCATTCGACGCGCCGATCGCGGCCTACAACGTCTCCGGCGAGTACGCAATGGTGAAGGCCGCCGCGAACGAGGGCTGGCTCGACGAGCGGCAGGCCGCGCTCGAGTCGCTGACGGCGATCAAGCGCGCGGGCGCCGATCTGATCATCAGTTACTGGACCAAGCAGCTCGCCGCGTGGCTCTGACCGCGCGCTCCGCTCTCTATCGCCGCGCGCTCGAGCTGATTCCCGGCGGCGTCAACTCGCCCGTGCGCGCGATGATGGGCGTCGGCCTCGACGAGCCGCTCTTCGCCGCACGCGGCGACGGCGCGTACCTCGAGGACGTGAACGGGAACCGCTATCTCGATTGGGTGCTGTCGTGGGGGCCGCTGATCTTCGGCCACGCCGATCACGAGACCGTCAAGGCGGTGCGCGCTGCTGCGCTGCGCGGAACGAGCTTCGGCGCGTCGACCGAGGCGGAGGTCGAGCTCGCCGCGGAGATCGTCGACGCGGTCCCGTCGATCGAACGCGTACGGCTCGTCTCGTCCGGCACCGAGGCGGCGATGAGCGCGCTCCGGGTTGCACGTGCCTTCACGAAGCGCGACCGGTTCGTCAAGTTCGCCGGCTGCTACCACGGCCACGCCGACGCGATGCTCGCGAGCGCCGGCTCGGGACTTGCGACGCTCGCGATCCCGTCGACGCCGGGCGTGCCGACCGCGGTCACCGCCGACACCATCGTCTGCACGTACAACGACGTCGACTCCGTCGCCGACGCGGTGATGCGCTACGGCGAAGGCCTTGCGGCGATCGTCGTCGAGCCTGTGGCCGGGAACATGGGTGTCGTCCCGCCGACTCCGGGATTCCTCGAGGCGCTGCGTGGGCTGTGCGATGCCTCAGGCGCGCTGCTCGTCTTCGACGAGGTGATCACGGGCTTCCGCGTCGCGCGGGGTGGCGCGCAGGAGCTGTACGGCGTCATGCCCGACCTGACGATCCTCGGCAAGATCGTCGGCGGCGGGCTGCCGCTCGCAGCGTTCGGCGGCCGCGCGGACGCGATGGAGCTGCTCGCGCCGTCGGGGCCGGTGTACCAGGCCGGGACGCTCTCCGGCAATCCGCTCGCGACCGCAGCCGGGCTCGCGGTGTTGCCGCGCCTGCGCGACCCGCAGGTCTACACCGAGCTGGAGCGGCGCGCCGCGCGGCTCGCCGACGGCCTCGCGCAGTTCGGCGTCGTCCAGCGCGTCGGCGCGATGCTGACGCTCTTCCAGTCCGAGCGCCCGGTGCGCAACTTCGACGACGCGCAACTCTGCGACACCGAGCGGTACGCCGTGCTCTTCCGCCACTTGCTTGCCAACGGCATTTACGTCGCGCCCTCGCAGTTCGAGGCGATGTTCGTGTCGCTCGCGCACACGGATGACGACATCGACAGGACGATCGCGGCGTGTGGGACGAGATAGCCGACGGCGCGGCCGGCGAAAGCGCGCTGTGGCGGGAGGCGCTTCGTCCGAGTGACGAGCGAAAGCTCGTCGCAGTTTTCTCGCCCCTCGCCGAGGCGCGCTTCGCGCTCGGGCTCGAGACGATCTACGAGGGCTACCTCACCCACTACGGCGTGTCGCGGCTCTTCGCGCCCTCGGATCCGGACGTCGCCCTGCTGCTCGGCGACTACCTCTACGCGCACGGGCTCGTCCGCATCGCCTCGTTCGGCGAGACGGATGCGGTCGCCGACCTCTCCGAGCTGATCTCGCTCTGCAGCCAGCTGCGCGCCGAGGACGCGGACGGCGACGGCCCCCTCTGGGCGGCGAGTGCGGCGCTGCTCGGCAGCGGCCCGCGGCTGGACGAGGCGCGCGCCGCGCTCCGGTTGCACAGCGACCCGAGGCCGCTCGAAGCGGCGGCGCGGGAGGCCGCCGGCGACCGGGCCGTTGACGAGGCGCTCGCCGCGCACGCGGCGCTGCGGTAGGTTTTCGCCGTGCTCGCGCAGCTCCCACTGTTCGCCGTCGAGACGGCAGCCGAGGAAGGCAAGAAGACCGTCCTCGTCATGCTCGCCGTCGGGCTCATCTTCGTGATGGTCATCGCCATCGGCGAGCTGTCGCACTGGCTCGCGCATCGCAAGCGCTGACGCGGTTGCCCCTCCGGGACCTCCGCGATTGGATCGCGCTGCTCGAGCGCGAGGGCGAGCTCGCCCGTGTGGCCGCTGAGGTCGACCCCGACCTCGAGATCACCGAGATCGTCGACCGGACGGTGAAGGCGGGCGGGCCTGCGCTCCTGTTCGAGCAGCCGAAGGGGTCCGAGCACGCGCTGCTCATCAACCAGTTCGGCACCGAGCGGCGGATGTGTCTCGCGTTCGGCGTCGATCGCCTCGACGACGTCGCGCGCAAGCTCTCCGACGTGCTCGAGATGCAACCGCCCGCCGGCCTCGTCGAGAAGGTGCGCGGCCTGCAGAAGCTCAAGTCGATCGCCGACTCGCTGCCGCGCACCGTGCGCAAGGGCGCGTGCCAGGAGATCGTCCTCCGCGACGCCGACGTCGACCTCGGTCTCCTGCCGATCCAGCGTTGCTGGCCCGGCGACCCGGCGCCGTTCATCACGCTTCCGGCGGTGATCACCCGCGACCCGCGCGACGGGACGCGCAACGTCGGCATGTACCGCATGCAGGTGATCGACCGCGCGACGACGTTCATGCACTGGCAGATCCACAAGGACGGCCGCGCCGACTGGCTCGCGAGCGACGGCCGCATCCCCGTCGCGGTCGCGCTCGGCCTCGACCCGATCACCGCGTACTCGGCGAGCGCGCCGCTGCCGAAGCACATCGACGAGCTGATGCTCGCCGGCTTCCTCCGCGGCGAGCCGGTCGATCTCGTCCAGTGCGTGAGCGTCGACCTCGAGGTGCCGGCGAATGCGGAGATCGTGCTCGAGGGCTACGTCGCCAAGGACGAGCTCGGCGAGGAGGGCCCGTTCGGCGACCACACCGGCTACTACACCGCGGCCGAGCCGTTCCCGGTCTTCCACGTCACCGCGATGACGATGCGGCGCGGCGCGATCTATCCGTCGATCGTCGTCGGCAAGCCGCCGCAGGAGGATGCGTGGCTCGGCAAGGCGACGGAGCGCATCTTCCTGCCCGCAGTGCGCACGACCGTTCCCGAGATCGTCGACTACGACCTTCCCGTCGCCGGCGCGTTCCACAACTGCTGCATCGTCTCGATCCGCAAGTCGTTTCCCGGCCAGGCGCAGAAGGTGATGCACGCGCTGTGGGGCCTCGGGATGCTGAGCCTGACGAAGTGCATCGTCGTCGTGGACGCCGAGGTGAACGTGCACGACTACGCCGAGGTCCTCTTCTACGCCGGCGCGAACGTCGACCCGGCTCGGGACGTCATCCTCAGCGAAGGCCCGACCGACCATCTCGACCACGCGCCGCAGCGCCAGTTCGTGAGCGGCAAGCTCGGGATCGACGCCACCGCGAAGCTCCCGGAGGAGGGCGCACGGGCATGGCCGGAGGAGATCGAGATGACGCCCGAGGTGAAGGCGCTCGTCGATCGGCGCTGGGCCGAATACGGGTTCGGCTCCCACGGCGCCGCCCGATCAGGTTGAATCACGCCCGGATGCGCGAGGAGCACGGACCCGCACCCACGCTCTGGCCGCTCGGCTTCGCAGTCGGCATCGCGGTCGCGTTGGTCGGCCTCATCGTCAACCCGGAGTGGGTTGCGTCGGCCGGTGCCGTGATCGCGATCGTGTTCGGCTATCTGTGGGCGCGCGACGCGACGTCCGAGATGCGACGGAGCGTGCCGACGGTCACCGCCGAAGTGCGCGAGATGACGCCGGCGGAGGCCGCCGCTGTGCCGCCCGCCGCCGAGGGCGAGGCGGCGATGGCTGCACCGCAGCCCGGCGAGCGCTTCCCGCGCAGCCGCTTCCTCGAGGGGGCGACGCTCGGCCTCGGCGGGGTCATCGGCGGCATCCTCACGGTGCCGGTCGCCGGCTTCGCGCTCCTGCCGTCGTTCCTGAACCAGAAGGGCCACCAGGTGGACATGGGCCCGGTGAGCGCCTTCCCGATCGGGAAGTGGTTCATCGCCACGTTCGTCGTCGACCCCGCGGACGCGGAGGTCTCGCGGCGCACCGCCTTCGTCCGCAACAACGGCGCCGTCGCGAACAACGTCCCGAGCTTCACGATCATCTCGAACCGCTGCGCGCACCTCGGCTGCCCGGTCCAGGCCAACGGACCGACGGGCGCCATCCTCGGCGAGAAGAACGTGATCGAGCACAGCCCGAACGGCCAGATCCTGCTTCGGCCGGTCGTGCCCGCCGGCTTCGGCTGCCCGTGCCACGGCGGCCAGTACGACACCGAGGGCAACCGCGTCGCCGGCCCGCCCGTGCGCGCACTCGACCGGTACTCGTTCGACATCAAGAACGGCCATCTGGTCCTGCTCAGCACGTTCTCGGTGTCGCACGTCGTCGGAACCGGCGGCCAGGCGAAGATCTACAAGTACAAGCTGGCCGGTCCCGGCGAGCACGTCGACGGGCCCGAGCAGTGGTTCTATCCCCTCAACCCGCCGCATCACTGATGGCGGTGCGCCGGCCCCCGAGCAAGGCGCAGGAGCGCCGCGAGCAGATGCTCGCCGCGGTCAACTACCCGCTCGACTGGCTCGAGGAGCGCAGCGGCCTCGTCGGCGGTGTGCGCTACTTCCTCTTCCGCAAGGTCCCGAGCGACACGAACTGGATGCAGACGCTCGGCTCGGCGACGCTGACCGCGTTCATCGTGCAGGCGCTGACCGGCGTGATCCTCGCGATGTACTACAAGCCCTCGCCGCACGACGCGTACGCGTCGATCCAGAACATCACCGACCACGTGTTCATGGGCTGGCTCGTGCGCGGCATGCACAAGTGGGGCGCGAGCGTCTTCATCATTCTCCTGTTCCTGCACATGGGCCGCGTGTTCCTCTTCGGCGCGTACAAGTACCCGCGCGAGCTGAACTGGATCATCGGCGTGCTGCTCCTCGTCCTCGGCCTGACCGAGGGCTTCACCGGGTACCTGCTCCCGTGGGACCAGACGGCGTACTGGGCGAGCGTCGTCGGCATCAACCTCAACGGGACGGCGCCGTTCCTCGGTCCATGGCTGGCGCAGTTCCTGCGCGGCGGGCAGGAGATCAGCGGCGACACGCTGTCGCGCTTCTACTCGCTGCACATGCTGATCATCCCCGGCGGGATCATCACGCTCATCACGCTGCACCTGTATCTCGTCATCCGCCTCGGCGTCACGTCGCCGCCGTGGTCGCGTGAGGCCGCGGGGCGCGAGGTCGTC
>DASXLN010000365.1:0-4436 GCA_036496165.1 Gaiellaceae bacterium
CGTTCCTCGAGTCGCTCGGCTTCTCGGACGACGGCGAGACGCGCGGGCCGAACCGCGGTGGCTGGATCCGCTACGACGAGCACGACCGTGCCGGCATCCCCGGCGCGGGCACCGTCCATCACGTCGCGTGGGCCTGCGAGATGGACGATCAGGAGGCGTGGCGCGAGCGTGTCGCCGCGGCCGGTGGGAAGCCGACGCCGATCATCGACCGCTTCTGGTTCCGGTCGATCTACTTCCGCGAGCCGAACGGCGTCCTCTTCGAGATCGCGACGCTCGGTCCGGGCTTCGCCGTCGACGAGGATCCGGCGCATCTCGGCGAGTCACTCGTCCTGCCGCCCGCGTTCGAGCATCTCCGCCCCGAGCTCGAGCACATGCTCACGCCGCTGCCGACCCCAAGTACCAACCGCGCGACGAAGTCGTGACACAGACGTAATGGGGCCTGGCCCCAGTCTGTGGAAATGTGGAAGCCGCTAGCCGCTTCAGGGGTGCAACGAGGTCGTGTCGACCACCTCGAAGTCGCTGCCGGTGATGCGGCCGATCGTGTGCAGCGCGTCGTTCGACCAGTGCGGGTCGGGCGCGCCGCTGATGTACCAGTTCGACCCGTTGTCGGCGAGGATCATCCCGTAGGTCTTCAGTGCCTGGAGGACGATGCGCGCCTGCCGCGGGAAGCCTGAGATGTCGACGCCCGCCTTCAGCCGCACGCGCAGTCCCATCGGCGGCAGCGACGGATCGTCCGACGACGACGCGTAGTGCCGCGCCGGATAGACATACGCCCGGCGGGTGTGCTCGACGGTGAAGCGGAGCGCGTGGTCGATGACGCCGCGTGCGACCTCGTCGTACCGCGCGAGGCCGGGAAAGATCGGGAGCCCGGCCGCGTCCGCCGACGTCCAGCCCGCGGGACGAACGTGGTTCGAGCGCAGGTTCCACGTCGCGCCCGAGCCTGCCTTCCAGCCGCCGGTCTTCGGATACAGCGCGAAGAGCTCGTACAACCGGCACGCGGACTTGTCGACGAGGATCGCGTGCCGGTCGCCGTCCGCGTTGCGGCCGCCCTCGATGTGGACGGTCTTCGGGATCGGATACGCGACGTGATCCGACTCGTCCGAGTAGTCGAACGTGACGTGCGTGCGCGGCGTCGCGGCCGACACGACGTCGAATGGGATTCCGATCGGCTGCCCGTCGTACAACCCGGAGCCGAAGTCGGGATGGAGCCCGGTGTCGACGCCGATCGACGCGATCAGCTGCGCCGAGTTGGCGGCGACCGGCAGAGTGTCGACGCGCTCGTTCCACGGGTTGTTCGCGGGAAAGATCGGGCAGCTCGCAGCGCCCGGCAGCCGGAGCGCCTGCGCAGTGCCGCCGCCGAGGAGGAGCGTGACCGCTGCAAGGAGCGCGAGGCGCCTCATGCCGCCGGCAGGTTCACGGTGACGCGGGTGCCCTCGCCGACGTGGCTCTCGAGATCGATCGTCCCGCCGTGCTGGTCGACGAGCGCACGCGTGATCGCGAGGCCGAGGCCCGTCCCGGGGACGGCGAGCTCGCTCGCCGCCCGCGCGCGGTAGAAGCGCGAGAACACGTGCCCCTGCTCGTCGGCGGGGATGCCGATGCCGGAGTCGCAGACGACGATGCACGCACCGTCGCCGTTTCGGCGCAGCTCCACGCGCACGTTGCCGCCCTCGATGCTGAACTTCACCGCGTTCGAGAGCAGATTGTCGAGCACCTGGCCGATGCGACGCTCGTCTCCGTCGATGGTGGGCACGTCATCTGCATCGATTTCCAGTTCCACGTGTTTCTCACTCGCCCACGGCCGAACAGCGTCGACGGCCCGCTCGGTGACTGCGACGAGGTCGACGGGCTCCCGCCGGAGGTCGACGCGCTGCGCCTCGATCTGCGCGACGAGCAGGAGATCCTCGACGAGCTGATGGAGCCGGTCGGCGCTGCGCCGGATGACGCCGAGGTAGGTCTTGCCGTTCTCGCCGATGCCGTGCTCCTCGTCCTGGAGCATCTCGATGAACCCGGAGATCGACGTGAGCGGCGTCCGCAGCTCGTGCGACACGGTGGCGACGAACGCGTCGCGCATCCGCTCGAGCTCCTTGTCGGAGGTCACCTCGCGCAGCGTCCAGATCCGTCCCACCGGACGTCCGCGCCGGTCCTTCACCGGCGACGTGTAGCCGCGGAACACGCGGCCGGTTCCCTGGAGCTCGAACTCGTCCGTCGTGGCGTCGCCGGGTATCTCCGCGATCTCGCGCATGCGCTTCCTGTACCGCTCGGGATCGGCGAGCTTGTCCGCGATGAAGAGCAGTCTCTCGATGACCGTTCCCTCGGCGGGCATCCCGAGATCGGTCGCCATGCGGACGAGCGGCTCGTTGACGATGAGGATGTTGCCGTCGACGTCGGTGAGGCAGATGCCGTCGATCGTCGCGTCGAGGAGCGCGCGCTGCCGTGCGAGCGTGCTCGTGCGCCGCGTCTCGCTCGTGCGCAGCAAGTTGCCGACGAATGCCGAGCCGAGGCCGAGGATGCAGAAGACCGCAACGCGCGTCACCGTCTGCGACACGGTGGGGTGGTAGCCGTCGGCGTGCGTTCCGACGAGCCAGAAGACACCTGCTGCGCCCCCGGCGACGATGCCGGCGGGCAGCCCGATGTCGACGCCGATGAGCATCACCCACGGCGTGTACACGATCGCGCCGAGGAGATTGCTCGAGCTCGTCGCGAGCGTCACCGCGAACGTGACGAGCATCGCCACCGTCGCTCCCACGCCGACGACGTAGCGGCGATTGATGAGCGCCCTCACGACAGCACCAGGGCCGGATAGCGCGCGCGGACGGCGTCGATGAACGCCGCCATCTGCTCGGCGAGCGCGGGGTCGGCGACCTCGAGGACGTTCTCCGCGTTCAGTTCGCCGGAGTGCGAGAGGTTGAAGCTGCCGACGAAGACGACGTCGTCGGCGACGGTCACCTTCGCGTGCATGTAGTCGTGCACGGATCCCGGCGCGTACGGCGTCGAGATCTTTCCCGAGAACGGCGCGCCCGCGATCGTCGTCCGGAGCAGCGGCTCCTTCCACGACGCGTTGCCGTTCGCGTGCCACTGGCCGAGCACCTCGAGGATCTGCGTGCGATCGAGGACGCCGGCGACGTCGACCTTGCCGTCGGTGACGACCTGCGCGAGCGTCGCGAGGATCGGCGCCGAGGAGAGCACCGGCGACGCGATGCGCACGCGGCGCGTCGCGGTGCCGATCGCCTTGGCGATCCGGTGTGCGAGCTGCTCGCCGCGCCCAGGGCAGAACCACGGGCGCACGGTGGTGTCGGATACCTGGAGCGGCGCGGTGTCGACCTTGCCGCTGTGCTGCACGTCGCGCCGCGTCCAGAGCTGCTCGAAGTCGGTCGCGAATCGGCCGGCGAGCTCGGCGGAGTCGACGGTGACGATGACGTTCTCCTCCCGCGTCCACGAGTCGGCGGTCCAGTTCGTGGAGCCGGACCAGACCGAGGCTGCGTCACGGACGATGTACTTGTGGTGCATGAGATCCGGCACACCCGGGATCGGCGCGGTGGGGAAGGGGAGCGAAGCCATCAGGTCGGGATCGGTGCGCGGCGGCGCCGGGACCGGGATCACGCGCGGATGGTCGACGTTGTACGCAAGGCGGACGGCGATGCCCCGGTCGTGCGCGGCGCGCAGCGCGCCGCCGACGATGGCCACGAGGTCGTCAGGCAGGTGCAGGTCGTAGACCGCGATGTCGAGCGACTGCTGCGCGGAGCCGATGAATGCTGCGAGCGCGTTCGCGGTGTCGGCGGCCGGCTGGCCGCCGTCGGTCAGCGTGCGGACTTCGATCGCTTGTACTCGCGCTTGGCGGCCTGGTAGTCGAGCAGCGACTGGGCGGAGTCGACGTCGCCGAGCGTCGGATGATTCGGCGCGACCTCCTTCGCGACGTCCACGCCGAAGCGCTTCGCGAGCACCGCCGTCATGCTCCGCACCTTCATGTCGCCGAAGCCGGGGAGCGCCGCGAGCCGCTTCTTCAGGTCTTCGCCGTCCTTCGCGTCGCGCCAGACGCGCGAGGCGTCGCCGCCGTACTCGTCGACGACGAACTGCGCGAGCTCGTGCACGCGCGTCGCCATCGTCCCCGGGAAGCGGTGGACGGCAGGCTTCTCCCGGAACGCGGGCTCGAGGTCGAGCGCCGCAAGCTTCTTCGGATCGAGCGTCCCGAGCCGCTGCTTGATCCGCAGCGGGCCCTGGAACGCCTGCTGCACGGTGATCTGCTGGTCGAGCGCGAAGCCGACGAGGAGCGCGAACGCGTCCTCCGCGAGGAGCTTGTTCGCCTCGTCGTTCTCGGTGAACCAGAGCCGGTCGGGCGCCGCCATGCGCCTGATCCTATGCCCTACGTCGAGCTGTAATCGAAGTCGCTCGTGTAGGCGCAGTTGCCGTGCAGCTCCCATCTGAACGGCTCCTCGTCG
>DASXLN010000366.1:0-5758 GCA_036496165.1 Gaiellaceae bacterium
GCGACGATCTTGTCGTCGTTGATGCTGCCGACGACGCTCAGGGCGACGTCGGGATTTGCCTTCTGATACTCGGCCGCGAGCTTCTTGAACGCGGCGAGCTCGCGTGCGCTCCACCCGACCCAGACCGTGAGCTTGGTCGGCGCAGAGCGATGCCGAGGAGCCCCGGTGGCGGCCCCGGCGAGCACGAGAGCGAGTAGCGCGGCAACGAGGGCCACGCGTTTCATCGCAACCTCCCTCCTGAGCGGTGCGTGTTAGACACCTTAACGAGGCGACCCTATGAGCTTCGGACTCCGCTGTCAATACGCCTTGATTCGGTAAGGCTTCTTCACGACAATGGGTTTGTGGCAACGCCGCCGCTTCTCAAGCGGTTGAACGAGGAAGCCGTCCTGCGGACGATCAGGTCGGGGGCGCCGATCTCGCGCGCGCAGATCTCCCGGCGGGCGGGAATCTCGAAGCCGACGGTCTCCCTCGCGCTGCAGACGCTCCTCGACGCGGGCCTCGTCCGCGAGGCGGCGGACGCTCCGGGAGGGCCGAGCTACGGCGCCGTCTACTTCGAGCCGGTCGACGAGGCGGCACTCGTGCTCTCGGTCGATCTCGGCGCGCGCTTCCTCCGCGGCGTGCTCGGCGATCTCGCAGGGCGCGTGCGCGCGCGGCAGGACGTCGAGCTCGGCGTTGCCGACGCGGATCACGCGCTCGAGTCGATCGTCCAGCTGCGCGACGTGCTTGCGGAGACCGCGGGGCTCGACTCGAGTCTCGTCGAGGAGGTCGTCGTCGGCGTCCCGGGCGTCGTCGAGGCGGGCGGCGGGACGATCCGGCTCGCGCTCAACGTCGCGCGGCTCGACGGGCGGCGCTTCGGGAGCGAGCTCGAGGACCGGCTCGGCGTCTCTGTCACGGTCGAGAACGACGTCAACCTCGCGGCGCTCGGCGAAGGAAGCCTCGGCGTCGCGCACGGCGTCTCCGACTTCGTCTTTCTCTCCGTCGGAACGGGTCTCGGCGCCGGGCTCGTGCTGCGCGGCGAGCTCCAGCGCGGACACAACGGCGCGGCCGGCGAGCTCGACTACGTGCGCGCGGGGCTCGAGCAGGAGCTCGATCCCTGCGCCGCCGCGCTCTCGGAGGTGACGCGGCGCTTCGCCGACGGCGCGCGGACGGCGCTCGCGCCGCCGTACGACGCGCGCTCGGTCTTCGCTGCGGCGCGCAACGGCGACGCGGTCGCGCGCGCGGTCGTCGCAGAGGAGGCGCGGCGCATCGCGCTGCACATCGTCCCGATCGCAGCGGTGACGGACGTCGGGCTCGTCGTGCTGGGCGGCGGCATCGGTGCGAACGCGGGGCTGCTCGACACCGTGCGCACGCTGCTCTCGGACTGGCTCGCGTACCCGCCGCAGGTGCAGATCTCGAGCCTCGGCGACGGCGCGGTCCTGATGGGCGGCCTCTCGGTCGGCCTCCGCTCTGCGCTCGAGAAGGTCTTCGCCGCGCGGCGCGTCTAGGGCAGGCGCGGCGCCCAGAGGGCCGCGAGCACGCCGGCAATGAGCAGCAGCGCTGCCGCCCCGATCGCGAAGTCGACGGTCACCTCGCTCGTCCCGGGCACGCGGCCGAGGCTCGAGCCGAGCTTCTGGTAGGCGTCCTCCACCGCGCCCGCCGTCTTCGCGGAGAAGAACTTGCCGCCGGTGGTGTCGGCGATCGCGTGCAGCGTCTTCGGGTCGGGCGCGAGTGCTTGCCGGAGGCCGGGCCCGCCGCCGAACACGCCGCCGGTGAACCCGCCGCCGCCGCCGAAGTTGAAGTTCGTGATCTTCCCGCCGATCGTGCCGAGCGCGACGGTGAAGATGGGGATGCCCGCCTTCTTCGCGAGGGCGGCGCCGTCGAGCGGCTGCAAGAGGCCGCGGTTCTGGTGCCCATCGGAGAGGAAGAGGATGCTCACGAGCGTGCTTGCAGGGCCCGGCGCCGCCACCGTGTGCACGGCGAGGCCGCGCGCGCCCGTGACGCCGGCGGACGCGAGCCCGACCTTGACCGCCTCCGCGAGCGCGTCGCCGATCGCGGTCCCGCCGAACCCGCCCTGGAAGATGTCGGCATCGTTGACCGCCTGCTCGACGAGCCGATGGTCGGACGTCGGCGGCGTCGCCTCCTCCGGCACGCCGGCGAAGAGCACGAGGCCGACCTTGACGCGCTTCGGCACGCGGTCGAGGAAGACGTTGATCGCCTGCTGCGCGGCGGCGAGCCGCGTCGGCTTCACGTCGTTCGCCTGCATCGAGCCGGAGACGTCGAGCACGAGGACGATCGTGGCGCGATCGCTCGCGACGAGCGAATGCACGCGCGGGCGTGCCACCCCGACGCACAACGTCGCCACGGCAGCGAGGAGCACGACGGGCGGGAGCAGCCGGCGCCAGTGCCCGCCGCCGCCGGCAATGGAGGCGAGCACGTCGACGTTCGTGTACCGCACCGCGTACCGCATCCGCCGGCGCTCCGCGAGCAGGTAGAGCCCGATCGCGAGCGGGACGACGAGCAGCGAGAGCAAGAACCACGGCGACCCGAAGCTCATGCGCACTCCAGGTCGGCCTGAACGATCGCCTGGAGGCCCGGCAACGCGCCCGCGTGGACGACGAGTCGCACGACACCGTTGCGTACGCTCTGCGCGACGAGCACGCTCCGGACGAGTGCCGCCGACGGCGGGGTCGTGCTGTAGAAGCCGACCGCGTGCGTCGCGCCGGTCAACCGCTTGCCGGCGGGGCAGCGCGCGACGAACGAATGCACGCCGGGCCGCACCGCGAACTGCACCGCCGTCGCCGGGACGGCGGGTTGCGGCCGGACGACGGTCGGGAAGCGCTCGCCGCTTCCCGCCGCCGGTACGCAGCCGATGTGCGGCCTGAACGTCGCCGCAGCGCTTCCCTTCAGCATGCGCGCGAAGAACTCCGCGGCGCGGGACGTCGTGATCCCCGGGTTCACGGGGCTGCCGAGCGATCCGCGGAACGTCACGTCGACGCCCGGCCGGCTGAGCTCCGCGTCGAGGCCCGCGACGACGAATTTCGCCGGGCACGCGAGCTGGAACGTCACTTGGCCGGCGCCCGCAACCACCCACGGGCCTGCGACCGGAACGCAGACTTGCAGCCCGCGACACTCGTTCGTCGCTCCCGCACCGGCGGCGACTGCCGCCGCTGCGATGCAGGCGACGGCGAGAACGGCGAGCCGTCTCACGCCACTCTCCGGAACTCGAGCATCGAGAAGACCGCTCCCGCGAGCAGGAGCACGAGCCCGCCGAGGGCGAACACATCCGTGATCTCGCGGCTCTCGCGGCGGTGACCGATGCGCGTGGCGAGATGCTTGTACACCGCGTCGAGCGCCGACGCGGACCGGGCACGGAAGAACTCGCCGCCCGTTCCCTTCGCGATCAGTCGTAGCGTGCCGGGGCTCGGCGGCACGCGGATCTGCGCGGTGTACCCGCCGGTGAGCCGGCGCGTCACGACGCCGTGACTCGTCCCGATCAGCACGGTCGACACGGGGACATGGAGCGCCTTCGCCTGCTTCACGGCGGTCGCGGCCGGCACTCGGCCGCCGTCGGGGGCGCCGTCGGAGATGACCAGCACCGACTCGGGCGGGATGACGCCGTCGACACTCTTCTGGCGCTGCCCGAGCCGCGCTGAGAGCGCGACCGCGTCGCCGATCGCCGTTCCGTCACCGGGCGTCAGTGCCGCGAGCGCCTGCTCGACGAGCAGCCGGTCGCGCGTCGGCGGCACGGCGACGTACGCGCGGCTCGCGAACCCGACGACCGCGACCGAGTACGTGTCGGGGACGCGCTGGAGGAACTCGGCCGCAGCTCGTTTCGCCGCGATCATCCGCGTCGGCGAGACGTCGTGCGCCTGCATCGAACGCGACAGGTCGAGCGCGAGCACGACGGTCGCCTCGTGCCGCTGCACGGTGACGTTCGCGTGCGGCCGGGCGAACCCGACGACGAGCGCTGCGAGCGCGGCGAGGAGGAGTGCCGGCGGAACGAGACGCAGCCTTCCCGGCGCGCGGTCGACGAGGTTCGGCAGCAGCGCAAGGTTCGTGAATGCTCGCGCTCCGGCGCGGCGGCGCCGGTCGTACAGCAACCACAGCCACCCGAGCACGGGGACGGCAGCGAGCGCGGCGAGCGCGATCGGATCCTCGAAGCTCACCGGCGTCCGCCGAGGAATGCCGCGAACGGGCGCAGCCAGTCGCCGCTCGTCGACAACACGACGTGCGGGACCCCGAGTGCGGAGAGAACGCGCGCGACGCCGCTGCGCTCCTCGGCGGCAGCGGCTGCGAAGCGCTCACGGAGCGACGCGCTGCGCGTGTCGACGCGCACCTGCCGCCCGGTCTCGGGATCAACGAGCCACATGTCGCCGACGTCCGGAAGCTCCTGCTCGCGCTGGTCACGCACCTCGATCGCGAGCACGTCGTGGCGGTCGAGGACGCGCAGGAGCGGCGTGCGCCAGTCCAGCGGCCCGCGGAAGTCGGAGACGACGGCGACGATGCCGCGCTGCCGCGCGACTGCTCCGACGCGCGTCAGCGCGGCCCCGAGCGACGTCGCGCCCACGGTTCCCGCTTCGGGCTCGCGCCCGAGCGCGGCGAGGAGCCCGAGCAGGCCGACCCGTCCCTGCGTCGGCGGAACGGTCACGGGATCGGCGTCGCCGAACGTGACGATGCCGAGACGGTTTCCCCGGCGCGTCGCGATGTGCCCGAGACCGAGCGCAACGCCTGCGGCGACGTCCGCCTTCCGCCGGTCGCCGGTGCCGAACTGCATCGACGGCGACGTGTCGAGCACGAGCCACGTCACGAGCACGCGCTCGGCGAGGAGGACGCGCACGTGCGGTTCGCCCATCCGCGCCGTGACGTTCCACTCGATCAGCCGGACGTCGTCGCCGGGAATGTACGGCCGGACCTGCGCGAGCTCTGTGCCCGGCCCGTGGCGCGTCGACCTGAAGTCGCCTGCGAGCGTGCTCTCGAGCCGGCGGGCGACGTCGAGCTGGAGCGCTCGCAGGAGCTCCGGCGGCAGCGGCCCCGGCCCCGGCCGCTCGGGCGTCCCCTCCCCGAGCAGCGCGCGATCCCTCATGCCACGGGCGGCCTGGAGAGCTCGACGTCGGGCGTCGGAACCTCGGCGAGCACACCGTCGAGGATCGCGTCCGGCGTCACGCCTTCGGCGAGCGCCTGGTAGCTGAGCACGAGGCGGTGGCGGAACGCATCCTTCGCGAGCGCTTTCACGTCCTCGACCGTCGCGTAGTCGCGTCCGCGGATCAGTGCGAGCGCGCGCGAAGCCTGCGTGACGCTGATCGGCCCTCGCGGGCTGGCGCCGTACGAGACGTACTCGCTCGGCCGCCGCGTCGCCGCCGCGAGTGCGACTGCGTAGCTCACGAGCGCGGGGTCGACGTACACGTCGAACACGGAGCGCTGCAGCGAGCGGAGGTCGTCGAGGCTCAGCATCTCGCGCAGCTCCGGCGGTGCCGATAGCTGGCGTTGCACGACGGTCAGCTCCTCGTCGTGCTCGGGGTAGTCGATGAGGATCTTCAGCATGAACCGGTCGATCTGCGCCTCGGGCAGCGGATACGTCCCCTCCGACTCGATCGGGTTCTGCGTCGCGAGCACGAGGAACGTCTCGGGCACCGGATACGACGTGTGCGCGATCGTGACCTGCCGCTCCTGCATCACTTCCAGCAGAGCGCTCTGCACCTTCGCCGGCGCGCGGTTGATCTCGTCCGCGAGCACCAGGTTGGCGAAGATCGGCCACAGCTTGGAGGTGAACTCGCCCTTG
>DASXLN010000367.1:0-2296 GCA_036496165.1 Gaiellaceae bacterium
CCGACGGTGGGGCGGTACGCCTTCAGCGCCGAGATCACGTCCGGCGCTGCCGCGACGAAGCCGGAGCGATAGCCCGTCATCGACGAGCGCTTGCTCAAGGTCTGGAAGACGATCGTCTTCGAGCGGTCGCTCGCCTGGAGCGCCGACGCCGGCGGCTCGCCGAACCAGAGCTCCGTGTATGCCTCGTCGGACGCGACGTAGAAGTCGCGCTCGGCGGCAAGCCCGGCGAGGCGCTCGTAGAAGTCGAGCGGCGCGACGGCACCGGTCGGGTTGTGCGGGTAGTTGACCCACACGAGCGCGGTGTCGTCGGGGATCGAGTCGAGGTCGGGAAGGAAGCCGTTCTCGCGCACGAGCGGCAGCGTCTGCACGTCTGCGCCGGCAAAGAGCGCGCCGCGCTCGTACACCGGGTAAGTGGGCTCGCCGAAGACGACCGTGCGGCCGGCGGTGTCGAGCACCTGCGCGAGCGAGAAGATCGCCTCCTTCGAGCCGTACGTCGGCACGATCTCCGTGTCGGGGTCGACGTCGACGCCGAAGCGCCGCGCGCACCAGCCGGCGGCAGCGGCACGCAGCTCCGGCAGCCCCTGCGCGAGCGGGTACGGCGCGCGCTCGGGAAGCGCGTCGACGAGCGCCTGCCGGATCATCGGGTCGGTCGGCTCGTTCGGGTCGCCCTTGCCGAAGTCGATCACCTCGACGCCCTCGGCCGCGAGCCGGCGCCGAGCCTCCTCGAGGCGTACGAACGGGTAGGTCGCCATCTCCGCGAGCGTCGGGTTGATCACGCGAGGAATTCTCGCAGCACCTCGTAGCTGCGTTCGAGGTTCGCGATCGGCACCTGCTCGTCGACCCGGTGCGCGTACGCAGTTGCGCCCGGCCCGAAGTTGATCGCGTCGATGCCCTGCTCGGCGAACTGGGCGACCGGCGTCCACGCCTGCTTCGGCTTCACGACCGGGACGAGCTCGCGCAGGCGCTCGACGCGCGCGTTGCCGAGCGCCGGCGGCGCCGAGGGGGAGAGGCTGAGCAGCTCGATCTCGCCGGCGGGAAGGAGCTCGCGCAACCGCCCCTCGGCTCCGTCGCGCACGAAGCGCATGTTCAGCTCCGCTTCGGCACGCGCCGGCACGACGTTCGACGCGACGCCACCCTGGACCCGGACGGCGCTCACGACCTCGCGGTAGACGAGTCCGTCGAGCTCGACGTCGTCCGGCTCGAGCCCGACGAGCGGCTCGAGCCCGCGCACGAGCTCGTGGATCGCATTCACGCCCGTCCACGGCCGCGCCGAGTGCGCGCTCTCGCCGTGGAACGTGATCCGCGCCTGGAGGTTGCCGAGGCAGCCCGCGTGGAGCTCGTTGTCGGTCGGCTCGAGGACGACCGCCAGCTCCGCGTCGGCAAGCAGACCGGTCGCGAAGAGCCCAGGCAGGGGGCTCTCGGTCACGGGGACCTCTTCACGCGTGAACAAGAGAAATCGAGCCTCCACCCCGGCGCGCGCGAGCTCGATCATCACCGCGACGCCGCCCTTCATGTCGCTCGCGCCGAGCCCGTGCACGCTCCCGTCCTCGATCCGGCCCGGGATGTTCCCCTGCGCCGGGATCGTGTCCAGATGTCCCGCGAGGACGACAGGCCCGTCGCCGTACAGCAGCACCTCGCCGTCGTCGTAGACGGGCGCTCCCGGCATCAGGTCGCGGACGAGCTCGACGATCGCCGCCTCGGAGCGGCTCTCGGACGGGACGTCGACGAGCCGCAGCGTCGTGGCGGCGAGATCGGAGGTCGGCACGGCAGAAGTCATAATGGCTGCGGTGGCAGTCCGACAGCCCGATCCAACGCCGGGCCTCGAGCCCGAGCGCGGGCTCGTGCTCGCCGTCCTCGGACAGGCGGTCGACGCGGACGACGAGCTCGGCGAGTTCGAGGAGCTCGTCCGGACGGCCGGCGTCGAGCCGGTCGCACGCGTGGTCCAGCACCGGCCGCAGCCCGACCCCCGCAGCTACGTCGGCAAAGGGAAGCTCGACGAGCTCAAGCAGGAGTACGGGGGAAACCGCGCGGAAGTCCTCCTCGTCGACGACGAGCTGTCGCCGTCGCAGCAGCGCCTGCTCGAGAACCTGCTGCAGGCACGGGTCGTCGACCGGACGCAGCTGATCCTCGACATCTTCGCCCAGCACGCGACGAGCCGCGAGGGGAAGCTCCAGGTCGAGCTCGCGCAGCTCGAGTACAACCTTCCGCGCATGCGCGGCATGTGGAAGCACCTCGAGCGCCTCGGCGGCGGCGTCGGGACGAGAGGCCCCGGCGAGTCGCAGCTCGAGACGGACCG
>DASXLN010000368.1:0-1950 GCA_036496165.1 Gaiellaceae bacterium
GACCGAGCTGCGCAGCCTCGGCTACGAACCGCTGCCGTCGCGCGCGAACTTCGTCTTTGTCCCGGTCGACGATCCCGTCTCGGTGTCAGACACCCTGCTCGCGGCGGGCTGCATCGTTCGGACGTTCGAGAGCGGCATTCGCATCTCCGTCCGCGACCGCGAGGACGATGACGTGCTGCTCGCTGCTCTCGCCGGCGAACCGCGCGTGCAGGCGCGCAAAGCGCGCAGCGTGCGCGCGACGACCGAGACCACCATCCGCGTGCGCCTTGCGCTGGACGTGGCGAGCCGCGTTCGGGTCGGCACTGGCACTTGGCTGTACGACCACTTCCTCGAGCAGCTCGCCTTCCACGCTGGCTTCGATCTCGTCCTGGAAGGGAGCGGCGACCTCGAGACCGACGCACACCACACGGCAGAGGACTCCGCAATCGCGCTCGGCGAGGCGTTCGACCGCGCGCTCGGCGACCGCAAGGGGATCGCGCGCTACGGCGATGCGGTCGTCGTCATGGACGACGCGCGCGCCTCTGCCGCTGTCGACCTCGGCGGCCGCCCGCATACGCGGATCGTCATCGATCCTGCCGTGGGTCTCGCGCCGCACGTCCTCGCGAGCTTCGCGAACAACGCGCGTATCGGCCTGCACGTCGAGTCGAGCGGCGACGACGCGCACCATGTCGCCGAAGCGGCGTACAAGGCGACCGGCCGTGCGCTGCGCGCCGCGGTCCGGAGCGAGGGTGACGTCCTCCCGTCGACGAAGGGCCTGATGTGAAGACGGTCGCGATCGCGCGGTACGGCGCCGGGAACGTTCGCTCGGTCGAGCTCGCGTTCGCGCGGCTCGGCGCGGCGCTGACCGACGACCTCGAGTCCGCCGACATCGCCGTGCTTCCCGGCGTCGGCTCGGCGCGGTCGGCGATGGACGGCCTCGGCGCCTCCGCCGGCGTCCTCCGCGCGCGGCATCAGGCGGGCCGTGCGGTGCTCGGCATCTGCCTGGGCCTGCAGCTCGCGCTCGACGAGAGCGAGGAGGACGGCGGCGTCGAGGGTCTCGGCCTCGTTCCCGGGCGCGCGGTGCGCCTCGAGGCGGAGCGGGTGCCGCGCATCGGCTGGGCGCCGGTCGAGCCCGGCGGGGAGGCGTACTGGTTCGCGCATTCGTACGAGGCGGTCACCGACGCGACGGTGGCGACGAGCGAGGGCCACGCGGCCATCGTCGAGCACGGCTCATTCACGGGCGTGCAATTTCATCCCGAGAAGAGCGGCGCCGCCGGCGCGCGGTTCCTGGAGCAATGCCTCTCCCGCGCCTGATCCCGTGCCTCGACGTCGTCGGCGGGCGCGTCGTCAAGGGCGTGCGCTTCCGTGAGCTGCGCGACGTCGGCGATCCCGTCGAGCTCGGCGCCGCGTACTCGGACGGAGGCGCGGACGAGCTCGTCTTCCTCGACATCTCCGCGACCGTCGAGGAGAAGTCCGCCGCGGTGAACGTCGCCGCGCGCGTCGCCGAACAGGTGACGATCCCCTTCACGTTCGGCGGAGGCATCCGCTCGGTCGGCGACGCAACCGCGCGGCTCGAGGCGGGCGCCGACAAGATCAGCGTCAACTCGGCCGCGCTCGCGCGCCCGGAGTTGATCGAGGAGCTCGCGCGCGCGCTCGGAAGCCAGGCGGTCGTCGTCGCCATCGACACCGAGGGCGGCCGCGTGCGCTCGCACTCGGCGACCCGCGACGCCGCGCGCGACACACTGGCTTGGGCGAAGGAGTGCGAGGCACGCGGCGCGGGGGAGCTGCTCGTCACCTCGATCGACCGCGACGGTACGCAGGACGGCTACGACCTCGACCAGCTCGCGGTGCTGCGCGACGCGGTCTCGCTGCCGGTGATCGCCTCGGGCGGAGCCGGCAATGCGCGGCACATCGCCGACGCGCTCGGGGTGTCTCAGGCGGCGCTGCTCGCGTCCATCCTGCACGAGGACC
>DASXLN010000369.1:0-1846 GCA_036496165.1 Gaiellaceae bacterium
CATCGCGCCGGTCGTCCAAGTCGCGCCGGTCGTCCAAGTCGCGCCGGTCGTCCACGTCGCACACGTGGCGTCCGCGTCCACCGTTCGGCCGAAGCCGATCGTCGTCCGCCGCATCGCGCATCCGACGCCGCGCGTCGCTCCGACTCCGAGGCCCGCACCGGCACCCACTCCCGCCGCGCCCGCGCCGCTCCCGGCGTCGGCGCCGACGGTGCAGGTTGCGCCGCAGCCCGCGCGCGTGCCCGCAGTCGCGACAGCGCCTGCGACCGCGCCCACCCCGTCCGCGCCGCCCTCGCCGGCCCCGGCGCCGGCCGTCCCGGCCGGGCACGACCATGGCCACGGCTACGGCAACAACCAGGGCGGGCACGCCGACCCACTAGGATCCGGCGATGGTTCGCCTCCGCAAGCTCCGCCCGGGCCCGCTGGCGCTGACGGTGGCCCTGTGGGACATCTGGAAACGCCTGACCCCCAAGCAGCGCCGCCAGCTCATGGCCATGGCCCGCCGTCATGGTCCCACGGTCATGGCCAGGGCGACTGAGCTGCGGCGTCGCCGCCGCCGTCCCTAGCTACACGCCGAGAGCCGCGCGCACGATCCGGTCTTGCTCGCGCAGGTGTGCTGTCGGATATCCCTCGCTCGGGCTCGCGCGCCAGGGCCGCCCGACGTAGATGAGCGGGACGTCGTCCGGCTTCGCCTCCTCGAGGCGGTGTCGTATCGCGCGGAAGGGGCCCATGTTCTGCGGCTCCTCCTGGACCCACACGAGCTCTCGCAGGTTCGGGTAGCCGCGCACGAGGTCGGCCGCCTGGAGCACCGGGAACGGGTACAGCTGCTCGAGCCGTGCGACGGCGACGCCCCGCGCCTCCCCGCGCCGCTCGTGCCCGACGATGTCGTAGTAGACCTTGCCCGAGCAGAGGACGAGCCTCGTCGTCGTCTCGCGATCGGCCGTCGCGTCGTCGAGCAGCGGCTTGAACGAGCCGTCGGCGAGATCGGCGAGCGTCGACGACGCCTGCTTCAGCCGCAGCAGGCCCTTCGGCGTCATGACGACGAGCGGCCGCGCGGTTGCGTCGAGCGCCTGCCGACGGACGAGATGGAAGTACTGCGCCGACGTCGTGCAGTTCGCGATGCGGATGTTCTCCTGCGCGGCGAGCTGAAGAAACCGCTCGAGCCGCGCGCTCGAGTGCTCAGGGCCGTTGCCCTCATACCCATGCGGGAGCAGCAGCGTCAGCCGAGACGTCTCGCCCCACTTCGACAAGCCGGCGGAGATGAACTGGTCGACGACGATCTGCGCGCCGTTGACGAAGTCGCCGAACTGCGCCTCCCAGAGGACGAGCGCCTCGGGCGCCGCGGCCGAGTAGCCGTACTCGAAGCCGACGCACGCGTACTCCGACAGCGGCGAGTTGTGGATCTCGAAGGACGCGACCGCGTCGTCGAGATGCTGCATCGGCGTGAACGTCGCGCCGGTGTTCACGTCGTGCAGCACTGCATGTCGGTGCGCGAACGTGCCGCGCTCGGTGTCCTGGCCGGTGATGCGGATCGGGATCCCGTCGACGAGGAGCGACGCGAACGCGAGCGCCTCCGCCTGCCCCCAATCAATGCCGCCGTCGTCCATCGCGTCGCGGCGCCGCTCGAGCTGCTTCATGAGCTTCGGGTGCGGCGTGAACCAGTCGGGCACGCGCAGCAGCTCCTCGTTCAGCGAGCGGAGACGCTCGGCCGGGACGGCGGTGTGGACGGTTGGCCCCGACGCCGCCGGCAGCCGGTGCTCGACGGGCGCGACTTCGGGCTCGATCCCGAACGTGCTCTTCAGGTGCTCGTGCGCCGCCTTCAGCTCCGCCTGCACCGCCGCCACCTGCT